>NZ_JACJTJ010000022.1:0-25478 GCF_014698605.1 Synechocystis sp. FACHB-383
GCTTGGAAGAATTTATACTCCGCTTCCTTGCCCTCCAGGGTCGTTTTGGCTTGTCGTAGCTTCTCGGTTTCGTGGGTCAACATCTCCGGCGGCAAACCCCGCAGGCCATTGACCGCATCCAGCTTGCGTTGCTGTAACTCAAAAGCCCGGTGGGCCGCTTCCACATCGGCCAGGGAACGTTCCACCTTAGCCTTGGCGGAAATAAACGGGTCAGCTTCGATCGCCGTGGCCAGATTGCGTTGGGCTTGGGCTAATTTAATTTCCGCTAATTGAATGGCGGTTTCTTCCACGGTGTAGGAAATGGGGGGCAGTTCCCGTAGGGCTGGGGCCGGTTGCAGCATGGGGATTAATTGACCTTCCACATTGGCGATCGCCAGCAGACGTTCCCGTTTGTCCCGTTCCAGTCGGGAGCGTTCCGCTTCTTTGTCCGATAACACCTGACCCCGGTTGACCGTATCCCCTTCCCGCACCTTAAGTTCCTTGGGGTCGCCTAGGGTCAAATTAATCTTGAGCCGGTTGGGAGTAGTCAGGGAAGAATCATTACCAGGGGTATTGGTGGTGTTGGTTTGGGCATGGAGGCCCCCAAAGACCACCGTGCCGAGGATTACCGCCAACAGTAAAGCTCGCCAGTTCATAGCATTTTGTCCTCCCTAAGAACCCAAAAAGCCAGGAGCAGACAAGTGGCAAGGGTTTGCAGACCAACTAAGGAAAGAATAATCAAAGAACTAATCATGGTGTATTCCTTTGGTAAAAGGGGACAATGTTAACTTTATTGGCATTTTTACCAAACCGTACCAATGATTCCAGGGGGTTAAGGTTGGCGATCGCCTCCTCGGAAAACCTGAAGGTACGGGCAGTGACGGGTAACTCAGAAGAATCAACGGGGAGAACCAGCTTAGTGAACGTATTGGTGAGAACATCCTTGGAAATATGACGGGAAGACTGGGAAGCCACCCACAGGCCCAGCCCATACTTTCTGCCGTCCGCCGCAATTCTGTCCAACGCTTTGGAATGGCCCAACTCCTTGGCTTCATCAATGAACAAAACTGTCCTGAGACCGGATTCCCCTAGTAAACGGTGGTGACTCATCAACTGGGAAGCCAAAGCATCCCCGGCGATCGCCTGTAATTGGGGGGGAAGTTTGGACAGGTTCCAACGGGTCAGGGGTTGGTTAAGGGGCTGGGTTTTGTTGAAAATGCCGTACTCAAAAATGGTGGATAACTTCAGTCTTAGTTTTTCCGCCTCCTTGTCTTCCCCGGCCATTTCCTCCAGCAAAGCTTCCAGGTCACTAAAATTTGGTGGTACTTTTAACCAACTTTCATGGGACTCCTGGGAGATGCCCCGGCGGAAGTAACAATGCTTGAAGCAGTCCAGCAGTTTCGCTTCCTGATTGGCCCCCAAGGTTAGGGTCTTTTTGAATAGCATGGCCAGCTCAATGGCCCGGAGATTGGGGCCACCTCCCTCCTGGTCAAGGTTCAACCGCATGGGGTTAATGCCAGCATTACTGGTCATGTTGACGTTGTAGCAAGTCTCCCCCGGCAATTCCTGGTCTCCGTGGAAGTCAATGATGGCAACTTGGGCTAACTTGCTCACTTCCCAGGCGATCGCCTTCAGAGTTTGGGTCTTGCCGGCCCCGGAACCACCGATGATGCACCCATGGGGATTGGCCACTGTGGCGGGATTCCAGTAAATTTGGTCACCGATTAGCACCCCTTCTTGCTTGGTGGGGAAAATATTACTAGGGGTTTGGGGATGGGTTAAACGGTTAACTAGGGGTTTTGGTTTGGAGTTGGAGGCAAACATAAATTACTAGGGGTTAGTGGTGGTTGAGAAGCCTGGATCTGCCCCCTAAATCTCCTCACTAAAGCTCCGGCAACCTTGGGGGACTTGAAATCCGGTTCCCCCCAGAATTGGGGGGCCAGGGGGGCATCTAAATGTCATCGTTTTTCAATAGTTTTGATAGTGACCGACCCCCTAACGTACTGGTCTTGGAGGAGGTGGATCGCCGTTTCAATGGGGGCATGGTCGAGGGTGACAAATCCTCCAGTGTGGCGGATGGGGGCAAAGGCAAAGGCGGACTGTTCCAGCCTTAAAACACTGGGGTCGTCAATGGTGAGCTGGCCACTGAGGAAAGTCATCGGTTGGATGTAGTCCTCCAACAGGTCGGGGGGTTCATCGTCGAGGTAAATGGTGTCCGTGGTAATCACTGCGGCCTCCCCTTCCCGGCCCCAAATGCGGTTAACAATGATGGTGCTGTCCGCTTCGGTGCCCACTTTCACCACCTGGTCATCCTGAAGTACCAGAAAGCCCTCGCCGTTGGTGGCAATTATCGGAGCCTCCTCTGTCACCGGCGCACGGTTCCCCGTCCAAACCCCCTCATACTCGGCATAAACTATCTGGTTGCCTCCTTTGCGGTTGTAGAGTTCCGTTACTCCACTGGGGGCCGCAATTAGGGCATTGAAGTTCTTCACCAAACCACCCGTGTTATTGAGTTGGAAAGTCCAAACGGCGATCGCCACCACGAAGACCATCAACCAATATTCAGCAGCACTGCCGGTGGCAATCCTTAAGTTCCGGTTGCCGGGACAAACACAGCGCACCCCCAACGGGTAAAACATCTCCACCCCGGATTTGGTGAAGCAGTCCAGAAACCAACCGGCAAAATAGCCAATGTTGAGGGCATGGACAATTACTAGGGGAATGGCGGGGATAGCAAACCAAAGACCATAGGTGACTGTTGCCAAAGTGATGGAAGCTAACAAGGAATGGGTGGCACTGCGATGGGAAAATCTTTGCTCCAGGGGTCGGGAAATAAAGGGTAAGACTCTCCCTGCCGGTGAAGTGCTGATGTCGATGTCCGGTAACAGACTGGCGATCGCCCCAATCAGAATCGGTACAGGGTTGGTGGTTTGGACTGCCATGCCCACACTGGCCGCCCCCACCAATAGGTGTGTAATGGTGAGCATCAGTTGGTGATCCTCCGTGATTCCTTCGGTAGGTAATAGGAAAGTCTTGCCACTCCTAGGAAAATGGCCCCACCAATGCCCGCCAAAATATAGAGGGATTGATTGCCAGTGCCCAGGCCAATGAACCGATAACAGATAAAGACAATGCCCACCAGGAGCAGTAAAGGGGTGATGTCAAAGTATCTGCCATGATCCCCAGCTTCATTTTGGATGCCCAAAAAACCCTCCTCGATGGCCCGCTTGGCCAACATGGGGTTGCCCCCGGCCCGGCTTTGGAGCTTGGCAATTTGGTGGGGCTTTAAATCTGACCCCAGGGCGATCGCCTCCTTCTCCATCAAGTCTCGGATCTGATATTCCGCTAGGGGTTTGAGTTCAATCCTGGGGACATAGATAAACAGGTCAGTCCTAGGAGGATTGGTGGCCGCCAACAGAATGGGAACCCCCACATCCTTGAGCTTCTTGAGCCACATCCGGAACTTCACTTCCAGGTAATGGGCATCGTCAAAGATCAGCACCGCCCGGTTAACGCTGAACCATTGGATTAACTCTTGCTTAAGCACTTCCACCGTTTTGCTCCGTCCTTCCAGATTTTTGATATCGACCCCGGCCATATCGGCGATCTCCGTTAATAAGGTCTTGGGGGTAGCCGGTTCAAAGTAGGCACAGGTCACCCCATCCGTTAACAACCGTTCCCACACCCGACGCACCAAGTAGGTTTTACCCATGCCTTCCCCAGAGGTGACTAGCACCGACCGAGCAGAATAGAGGGAATGGAGTAGACCTTCCATTTCCGGTTGCCGATAACAGTTGTTCCCCTGGGGCTGGACAGATTCCAGATCCTCTAGGCCGCTAATTGACCCTGACTCTTCTGGTAGGCCTTCGCTTTCGTAATCCATTGGGAAGCCACCACTAAAGGATTCTGGGGCTTTGGGGCGATCACCACCTTGGACTGTTCCACCTGGGCTTGGAGGTCTGCCGGTAAATGTTGGGGATTTTTGAGAATTTCAGCGGTTAGTAAATTCTGGGCAATTAAGATGCCCGCCGCTTGATTTTGGGCCGCCCGGATCAGCTCAGCGTGACCCAGTTCCTCGTCCCCTTCTAGGGCATCAAAATTAATTGCTTCCCCATACTGTTCTAGTTCCCCTTCATCAGTGACCATGGCCAATTGACCGGGTTTGGGATAGTCGGCCATTCTGCCCCCATCACTTATCCAGCGGTGGAGGTTATCAAGTTCAGCCATTTGTTCATTGGACAAACTGAACAAATCATCAACTTTGTCCAACGAATAGCCTAAATATTTCAGCCGATTAAACACCGTTGTCCGGGCTACCCCGTAGGACTTTTCCAGTTGTTGTACAACGTCACCTTTGGACTTTCCAGCGATGGACATTTTCTTAATCTCCCAAAAAAAAATTTGTGGAACTTGTCGTTTAGGGGATTCTATATGACAATTTTTTTCTGTCAAGTCCAATGCTGTCCAACGCTGGACTTAAATTTGTCCAACGTAAAGCAGTAAAAATCCAGCGGCGATCCGTCGGACAAATTGCCCTTTGCCATTGGACAAAATCTTGTTTTCGCTGGACAAACGCTGTAAATGTCTAGTGATTTGTCTAACGCTCTTATTACACAAACTGGACAATTCTTCCTTTGTCTTTGGACTGTCCAACGCATCCAGTATTAGTTGTCGGACAACTTCACCTTGTTTATGGGTGGGCCACTCACTGGGGTTAAATTCCATAGTGAACTCCTTAAAATTAATAATTTATATTGTCCAATAACTAAATAAAAATGACCACAAAGATTAGAAAATTTAACTTTCTTTAAAGCTTTCTTGATTTGTCCACTAACGCTCTGGTAACTCTGCTTAACTGCTGAGTTGATTGTTGGGGATGCTGTTTAAATAGGCTCTAGAATGTAACAATATTTACCAATTGATGTAGAAAATTTTAGCCATGAAAATAGACGCCAATAACTTTTACTAGGGGTTTCTAGGCTGGTGATCTTTCCCCCATCTTGACCAATATGGAGATTAATTTTTTGCTGTTTCTGGTGCCATGGGCGGGCGCAAAACGTGCCCTGAACAAATTCCAACTGTCGTTCCTTGACTCTGATCCGCTACCCTAAAAGCAGAAAGGGAGAGCCGCTAACTCTCCCAATCCATTACACAAATCTAATAGGAAGTTTAACGTATGTCTGACCGACTAGATCGCATTGAGGCTCTGATTGAGTCCAACGCCAAGAGCATTGAAGCATTAACAAGCAAAGCTAATCAGGATAGTTCCCTTTACCGTAAAGACCGGGCCCACGTCTTTGAATGGATGGCAAGATTAGCGGCCGCCCAAGCTGATTTTTATGAGTCCCAATCGGATTACCTGGATCATCTACAAAGAATTGAGGACAAACTGACAGAGATCCTTAACCGGACAACTCCCAATCCTTAACACTAACCTAATCGCTATTAGGCTAGTACAGCCCTGACTAAAGTCGGGGTTTTTATTTGGATTATTGATTGCCCCTGAAAGGATTAAGCAAAGAAACTCCTGTGTCAGCAAAATCCTTAACATTGCGAGTAACTAGGGTCAGTCCGTAACTGAGGGCAGTGGCGGCGATTTGTTTATCTAGAGCGTTATGGGGATTAGGAACTCGTAATTTTCCCCAAACCTGAGCCTCAAAGATAGTGAAATCTAGGATCTGGTCAGCGTAATCTGCGACGACAGTTTCCAACCACTCCTCCAACAAATTGGCTTGTTGATCATCTCCTCGATGCCTGATTAATTCTACACCCCGCCGCAATTCTCCGATGGTAATCACACTCAAATAGAGATGCTGAGCTTGTTGAAAAAATGCTAGTACGCCGGAGTCAGCCCTATCTTGCTTCCGTAGCTCACTAATAACGTTGGTATCAATCAAATATTTGACTGGTTCTGTCATCCTGTATTCGCTCAAAGTCTGAGTCATTGCCCACATCGGGAATCTGGCGAAGCACCTCCGCAAAGGATTTTCGGGGACGTTGCAATAGGGCCTGCTCTAGGATTCTGCGATGCTCTGCTTCGGCACTAATGCCATGTTGCCCCGCCCGCTTTTTCAGGGCCACCACCACCGCTTCATCAATATTGCGGACAATTAAATTCGCCATACACTACCTCCAGCCCACAACAAACTCTTGCTTTTGGTTATCACTCGAATGATAGCATTGATAGCGCTTGCTCATCGACCTACTTTACCTGTGCATGGATGAACCCAACAAGGAAATGAAATTAAGAATGATGCAGTACAAATTACACTCTTGAGAATCGCCTGTAATCCTTATATTTGACTTTTCAGGTTAACTACATCATTTTCTTCAGCAAAGACCCAAATTAGACGATTTAGGGCATGGTAGCAGTTTTCAGAATTTATCAACTGAGAATGATTAGCAATAATTTATGGCGAGCGATGGGGAGCCGAGAAAATTTAACGATAGAATTAGGGTTGCGGAAGCTACTCAATATTTTCCACCAATTATTGAATGAAAATTAACCGCCAGGGGCAAGCAAAGGTACTTACAGAGCAGGAACTGCACGACCTGTTCACTATTGGGTTGCTCACTCCCCGCGATCGCCTTTTATTTGGGATCTGTCTTTATACTGGTTGTCGTATTGGGGAAGCTTGTTCTCTGGCCTGGGCTGATGTCACCACCGATGCTATGACTTTCCGCATTGAAAAAACTAAAACTAAGTCCAGTCGGACTGTGGCAATTAGTCCAGCTTTGCAAGTTTTGTTCGATGAATACCGGCAAGCTCAACAATCCGTTAGGTTTCCATCTTCCTATGTCTTTCGGGGGAAAAGGGTAGGGTCGCATCTTCATCCTTCCATGGCCCACAAGCTTTTGAAAGCCGCCACAGATTTGATTGGAGTTAGGGGA
The DNA here is from genome assembly GCF_014698605.1 of Synechocystis sp. FACHB-383. Classification (NCBI taxonomy): domain Bacteria; kingdom Bacillati; phylum Cyanobacteriota; class Cyanophyceae; order Synechococcales; family Merismopediaceae; genus Synechocystis; species Synechocystis sp. FACHB-383. Next base: position 6,871 of record NZ_JACJTJ010000022.1, read on the forward strand.
GTATCTACCCATTCTTTTCGTCGCACTGCGTTAACAATGATGTGTAGAAAGGGTATCAATTTGAGGGTTATCCAAAAGATTAGTGGTCACAAGAATTTGAATGTGTTGTCTCACTATCTGGAGGTTTCGGAACAGGAGAAGGAGCAAGCTTTATCTACAATCTCGTTTTGAGTTGAATTAGTTTTTGACCCACACCAGTCATTGAAAATTTTGAACAGCATAGACTTTAGCTGTTCTAGGATTGGTGGCAATGCCATAGCCAAACTTAGTATAGTTGGGGGTCAATAGGTTTTTGCGATGTCCTTCCGAATACATCCAACTTTTCTGAAACCTTTCTACCAGCCCATAGTTGAGAGAAAAATGGGGAGAGCCGGGTAAGACCACAATATTTTCACCGACCCCACCCTTACCACCCAAAGCTTGATAGCGGTCGGTGGGGGACTTTCCTTCAGGGGTATCGTGACCGTAAAAATTCCGTTTGGCCATATCTTCCGCATGACCTTGGGCGGTTTTGGTAATCAAGGGGTCTGCCACCAGGGGCGGGAGGTTATTCAGTTGGCGATCTCGATTGACCAGGCTGAGAGCTTGGGTTTGAAGGTCGGGCAAAGAACGAGTCTGATGGGCATTGAATATGTGGGTCTGAGGTGAGCCAATTTTCCAGTTATCACCACCATTGCCATTGTGATAGTAGAGTGAATCTTTCCCCTGAAACAAAATCATGGCTACTACTACGATAATCCCTGTGGTTATCTTTTTGGACTTTGGCGATCGATAACGATAACGTCCCATTGGTTTTTACTGACCGAGTGCCTAATTTTACCAAATGGTTTTGACATAGGAATAATTCAAGATTTTTTGGTCACAGGTAATGAACAGGATGTGATACCGTCGGGCGATCGCCACTAAAATTCTGTCGGCGGGGTCTTTATGAAAATCTCCAGGTAGATTGGTACTATTAATTGCGTCGGCAGGTGAAAGGGGTTCAATGACTGTGCCAGGTTGTTGTTGCGCCAATTCAAACCATTCGTGAATAGGTAGAGGAAGTTGAAGTTTATTTAGGTTTTGTTTGGTGGCAATTTCCCAGACTGAAATACTGGAAATAAGAATACTATTGTTGTTTTCAGATTCGATAATAACGTTTTGGGCTAAAGTGGATAATTGATTAGGATCATGAAGTAACCACAGCCAAGTATGGGTATCAAGGAGAATCATTCCGTTAATGCCTCCCACAATTCTGGCATAGGATCATCAAAGTCTTCACTAATAGTGATGGGTAAACCACGCAGAGGATAGGTTTTCTCTAGGGTTGTTTTTGGGTTAGTAGTATCTTTTTGGATGGCATTTAGAAGGGTTTGAACGAGTTGCCATTTGTCTTGGGTTGATAATTTTAGAATTTGAGATTGGATGTCTTGTAAAGTCATGATTATCACTCTCTAGGTTGGGGGGTTTCTTTTTCAATATACTCGGCGATAGCATAATATTAAGAGAAGGAATACCGACAGTCAGATTTACCGCTAAAGAGTGTCACGGGAAAACTGCTAATGTGGTGACTGATTTTTGGAAGTTTTTACTAGGGGATAACGTTGCCATAAAAGAAGATATATTCCCATTTTTTACGGGGATAGACTTCCTGGCTCTGTATCTATTTTTCTCAGCTATGATTAAAATGAGAACTCGGTGACCATAGACAAAGTAACAATAATAAATAATATAAGAAGTCGTATTATTTAGGAAGTTTAAAGTTTATCGAGATCGTTTACAAACGTGCCTAAAATGAACGATTCATTAATATTATTATTTTGATGTCCTAAATCTTTTCTGATTGCCAATAACATCTGGCCAAATAATATAACGGGATTGCTTGGGTTAATTCGTGGGTCACTAGTTGATATTTGTCTGAAAGTGATATACAAATTTAAAACATCATCAGATGCCCATAGAATTAGCTCAGGTGTCATGTCAGCAAAGCATTTGATTAGCTCATCTTCAGATTTGGGTTTTTTGCCTATTTTATTAGCAAAAATAGTATCGAAGAAAAACTTAATAAGTCTGTCGTATATTTCAATTTTTTTAGGCTTTTGTTCGTTGCGAGTCTGAATATGAAGATTGCCAGCAAAGGTAATTAACGCCCCAAATAAAGCCAGTAAAATCGAAATAAATGGCCACGGTGCTTGGCCAATTTCATGAAATAAGGCAAAACATATTAAGCCAATAATAGCAATGGCAATTATGCCAAGACCGAAACTCTGCCAATTTGTATCACTCTTCATTTAGCTAACCTGTAATAATTTTATTGGGGTTTTACAAAGTGAAAATTAAATAATAATCTGTAATGCTTAATTTATAATATTTAGAGGATATGTAACAGTGGATACCCTCTAAATAACATTAATTAAATCAGCTAATTTTCTTTATTGGATTGAGATAAAACAGAACCAGCTAAACTTTTTGTATCGTCACTATATTTAGTGCTTTGAAGAACTTCAGATGCTATTGTTTCCATCTCTGCACCTGTTTGTTTATTGGGATCGGCTTGAGAAAGCACTGAGCCTGCTAGCTTTTTTTGGATTCCAGATGAGTTTTTATCTTGAAGAATCTTTGCTGCTTCAGACAATGCTTTTTGAGATGACGTTTTTTTGTTAGGCATTTTTTCTTTTTAATTATTAGTAAAAACTACACGTTAATTATAGCTATTATTTTTTGTATTTGCAGTTGATAATTGAGTAGCTTTTTCGTAATAACCGAACCTCGCTTCTAACAAATCCAAATTTATTTGACTAGTTTTGATAAGGTTTTATGACCAGCAAACTGATTCTTTTAATTCATTAGAATATGACCAGTCTAAAATATGCTCACGTTGAAGTCTTCCCACAACTATTCCAGGAGCAATACCAATTTCCTTGGCAAATTGGCTGATCATATCTGAGCGACAAGGATGAGACTTTAAAAAATCTTCCCAATTATTGGGATCTATCAAAAAATTGGCAGAAAATGTATCTGCTTCCTTTTCTTTGTCATTTTTTTCTTCCTTCTCTAAATCTATAAAAGTATCCCTCTTTCCATGAAGGAGAATATGTCCAGCTTCATGAAAAAAGGAAAACCAAAAGTGATCGTTCTTTTTATAGCGGTCACTAATTTGGAGTAAAGCTTTGTTAGGAGTAAGCCAACGAGTTGCTCCAGAAACTCTGGCTTTAGGTAATTGAGGAGTAAAAACTAAAATGACTCCTGCCTCTGCACAGAGTCGAACCATTTCAGGTTGAGAGACTTGAATAGATTCAGTAGTCAGTGAGCGGATTTTTTTAAGTGCCTGCTTAAATTTGTCTTTATCATAATTGTTACACTCAATCTTAGAGGCTTGAATCTCACCTTGACGCAACCAAGCAATTAAAGCAAAGGGATCGCTTTCAAGAGTTTGAGACTTACGAAAATCAACTGCTAAATTCTTTGTAGAATACTGCTCTAGTTGTTCTAAAGAGGCAACAGCAAAAAACCTTAGTAGTTCCTTTAACTGTTCAGCTTTATCCGTATAGGAGTCTATCCAATTAAATTCAATCATTTTTTTGTAGGGAAAATTCTTTAAGGAACTAGCTTGTTCTCTCAAATGATCATTTTCTTTTCTTCTGGCTAAAGATTCCCGATAACGCCACTCTCTTTCATTCCAAAATCGAGCAGAAGTACCTAAAACCCTTTCCAATTCCAATGCGGTTGTTACCGTAATCTCTGCTTTTCCTTTAATAATTTCGTTAATCGTTTTTTTGGGTCTGCCCATGCGTTCTGCTAATTCAGCTTGAGACATTTCCCTGTCTTCTAAAATTTCTGCCAGGGTTTCGCCAGGAGGAGAAACATAGTCTGGCATGTACTTATTTTGGATAATATTACTCATGACCGTCCTCTAGGATGGGGATCTTCTATAGAAAGAATTCGTATGGCAGTTACTTGAGTCCAGTCAATTCCTCCATCAATCTTTCTAGGAATAGGGTCATTAGCTGGCTCAAAAATCAATCTTTGGGGATGAACAAGATCTAGGGATAATTGTCCCGCTCGATTATGTCGTAGTTCATGACAACGCCCTGGGAACAATGACCGCATATCTTCAAGAGTAGTGACTGCCTGAAGATCGTCAAGCCTCCTCCTGATTTTTTTTGCCATGTCTTTCCCATAGGTTTTGACTAATAGCTTTTGGTTATTGCATTGCCCCTGAAAGTAAATGTCTTTAAATATTATCTCCATTCTAAGCTACTCTTGTAATTTTTGTTAACCCCAAAGGTTAATTTTATTTTAACTCTACCAATAGCGTCTAGATGTGTCAAACTCCGCTATATTTATGGGGTAAAGTTAATGGTGGCACTAGCATCATTTCCGAAAATATCAACCAGTCGAATTGCAATAGACCGTTTGCCGGATTTCATCGGGAGACTGCTAACTGAGGTAACAACGGTATGGGTGCGTTTGCCATTGCCGCGAATAGCCTGCCATTGAGACTTAAAAAGTTTGCCGTCATAATCCCAATCCACCGCCCAATAATCAATCAAGACAGCAAAGTTATCCTTGATGACCTTCCTGAGTTCGGCCTGTTGTTTCTCCGGCACAGGAAAGTTAAGCAATACATAGCGGTCAATGGCTACTGAGAGCATTACCTGACCATCGCCTGCGTCGGTGACACCGTGACTGACTTTGAGGTAGGGCTTTTCATGGAAGACTAATTTATCCCGTAGTCCCTCCAGGTCATCCTCGTTTTTAGCTTTCTTCAGGTAGTTATAAATCTCTGGGGGAATGGTCAGGGGTTGAATGTCAGTCTTCACCTTGCGGGTCTTGCCATAGTTCTCCAGGTCGGTGCTGAAATTATAGTCATAGTCCCAAGCCAAGATAATCAAAGTCTTGTAGCCTGTACCGTCTAACACTTCAGCATCCTTGGCTAACTCCATTACTTTCTTTGCCGTCGTCGGGCGATCGGGATAGCCCACATAAACTAACTCAGTTGTGCCATCGTCATGGGTTCTAACTCCCAAATCAGGCCGGTCTGTTCGGGCTTGTGCGCCGTAGAGTTTCAGGATAATCCTTTGCATCTCCCCAATCTTGGAACCACTGAGATAAATCATCTGGCGTTGATAATTGCCGATATTCTCCAACAGGAACGGACTAGATTGCTGCGCCACCAACCGATTCCGCGATACCTGTAAGCCGACTTTATCCAAATTGCAACCAATCCAACGACGATTTAGGCGATCGGCTACTGCCATTGTGGTTCCACTTCCACAGAAAAAGTCAGCAACTAAGTCACCTTCTTTAGATGAGGCTTTGATAATACGTTCTAGGAGAGCTTCGGGTTTTTGCGTGGGAAAATCGTTTCTTTGCTCTGCCATCGAATTAACTTCAGCAATATCTGTCCAAATGTCGCCTAACGCCTCTCCTTTTTCTTCGTCTAAATATCTGATTAGTCGCTTTTTTCCACTAGAAGTCACATAAATTTTACCTTGCTTTTCAAAATTAGCAATTGATTCCTCCGAGTAGTCCCCTAGATCACAATCTCGAAATAATCTACCATTTTCATCTTTTCTAAACTTAGTTTCTATAAAACTTTTTTCGTATGGCTTGTAAGCCCCATTCCAAATCCATGAATCTGATTTGCTATAAAAGAGAATAGAATCACTATTACGGGCATATTGCTTTGCAACAGCTTTTGCCCCTCTGGGTGGTTGTCTTTTCCACTTTATGTCATTTCTATAGTTATTAATGCTAAATATTTCGTCAAGAATCAATTTTAAGTAATGAACAACTCTCCAATCAACATGAACATATATGCTCCCTTTGTCACTTAATAAACGCTTTATTAATTGAAGTCGAGGATAAAGCATATCAATAAAAGAATCCATACCTCCTTCCCAGGTATCTGTATAAGCTAAACGCTCAATAATGCTGGCTTCTTTAGTAACTTTCTTGCCCTCTACACTCAACTGAAAATTATAATCAGCACTACTTAAAAACGGTGGATCAATATAAATTAAGTCAATCTTGCCAGCATAGCCCTGAGCCAATAAAGCTTGCATTGCCAACAAATTATCACCCCATATAAGGCGATTCATCTGGCTCTTATCAATCTCCTGCTCTCCTAGCAGTAACTCTCCCATTTGACCAGGAAATAAGGATGTTACCCCTGCTTGAGGTTGGTTAAATATCGGCAGGTTAAATTGATTGGCTTGTGCTGCATTGGGGATGACTAACTCAGCAGTTTGAAACTCAATATCTTTAGGATTAGGGGCACGTTTTGGTTTACTGTCCCAAACAAGTTTAGCAGAGTCACGTTTACGGCGATTTTCAGGCATAGAGTTTAAGATCTGTAAGGTATTCTAGAAGGTTCAATTTTTATTTTTGTAATGTCATGCCCATTATTCTCTAATAATAAGCTCAATCCAATTTCTATTCTTTCAAAATGAGATTTAATTACTGGACTAACAACTATCCTATCAATAGGTAAACGAATATTTTCTTTGTTCAATTCAATAAATGGAGTTATTATCTTACCAGATTCTCTAAACCTTAGTGATTTTTGGGGTGGGTTTTTAAATAATAAGCGAATTTCTTTTTCTTCCTCGAATGCTATATCTTTAAAAATCCCAACAATATCATTAATGTTTGTTGAGATTAAATCCATTAAATAATTAATTCCTTCGTCAATAACGTCTACATTGAATTGTTCTTCAGCATACCGAAGAATTGTACTAATTAATTCTTCTACGACTTTAATTTGCTCAATTTCATTGTATACTACTTTACTAATAATGAATTCCGATTCTTGAACAAAACCAGATGTAATCATATCAAAAAGCTTTTGAAGATTCAATCCAATTGCATAATCACCATAAGCTCTCCATTGACTTAACAAATCTCCATCAGTTGAAAAACAACGAGCATAATTATTTGAAGCTTTCTGTTTATAATTTTCCAAAAACTCAATTAACTTGTCTATAATCAATTTACATATTTGTCGTTGTTCTAGTTTAATTACAGGTACTTGGGGAGCATCTAAGTCATCTTTATATGCTTTCAATCTGTAACCAAATATATCTAAACCATGCTTAAACTCTTTAGAATCATTCATAAAAGAAAGATTAGTAGCTTGTAATTGATTAGTTTGTATAATTTTTTCCAATGTAGTCGCGCTTACATATTGATAGACAATTGCATGATTGTTTAAAACATTTTTTTGAAGTCCCTCAATTAGAAAATTGTGCTTCAAAAAAAAGCTTAAAGAGTCATAATCTATAGTCTGTTTAATAGGTGATTTAATAAATTGCTTTATTATCATAAATATAAAAATACTTAGCTTAAAATTGTAAACCTAACTCTCCATACAACCCCGCAGTTAAAGCAACCGCTTCCTGTCGCATGAGAGCTAATAGAGCATTGAAAGAAGCACCTTCATTGGCATTAAAGACAGACTCCTTCAAAATAATGTATTCCCATTGTTGGGGCTGATTAACACCGTTTGGGGATGCAACTCTGGAAGCTGATAAACACCATGCCATAGCGGCCTGTGCCTTGAGTGCCGTATCTGAGTGAGTAATCAGATGATCACCTTTGGCTTCAAACAAAAACATGGTGTCCTCGGTCTTGACTAAGAAATCCGGTTCATACTTGCGTTGAATGCCCCGATCATCTCGCCAAGGAATAATTAGGTCGTGTTTGCGGTCAAGTTTGGCAAAGGCTAAAACTTCTGGTGATGGATTCAGTAATTTAGTGATAATTTTGCGTTCCAACCCTCCTTTGTTGGACTGAATTGCCTGATAGGGATAGATACAGCGGGGAGTCTGCACCATATTGGCTTGCCGCATCATCAAACGATTCACATCCGATAGTCTGCGCCACACTGCCCCCGCCTGAAACTGAATTTCACCCATTGCCTCGGCGATCGCCGCCCGGAGTTGATTAGTCACAAAGTCCACAATCTGCTGACTCTGCAAGACTTGATAATTCTCAGACTCCATGAAATCAATGGTTTCCGTGAATAGGCGACGGGTTGTATATTCATCCACCAAAGCCGCTATCTCCGCCGCATGACTGGTTAGGTGTTGGGTCTTGCGAGTGCGGGTAATGGAACGGGTAATGTTTTGGAGATAGAAGTTGTAATCAAAATAATCGCTTTCCAACATCCAGGTTTTGGCCTTTGTCTCCGTTTCAACGTGAACATCCGTGATCATGGTTTTAGCTGTGATACTCTTCTGCACCGAGAACTGAACTGGATAGTGTCCCAACTTATCCACATCAATCTCATCCAAGTTTGGAACGGGGGATTGATCATAGAACTGAGCAGGCCAATGAATATCGTATTTCTCCAGGCGATCACCCTCTGCATCAACGGTGATTAAATCCCCAACCGCTTTAGTCTCGGAACTGTCCCCAGACCCCACCGCATACCCTTGACGGCGTAGATAATCCTCATAAAAGTCTCGGAACTTGGGATGCTCCACCAAAAACAGACAATCGAAGGCATTACCGGGGGCCTCTTGTCTCATTAACTTTTCACGGGCCTCTTGTTTCGCATCCTGAATCTGTTCATATTCAGGATTATAGGGAGGGAACATTAACCGCAAACCCCGCCCCACAATCTGCTCTAACAACAAATCCGCTTCACTGGCCCGAAGCATAACAATGATGCAGATATTAGTCCGGTCAAACCCTTCTCGAACTGATAAAACCGATACCACTATTTGTAAGGGTTTATTGTCATCGTCGATGTCATCTAGCTTTTCCTCGGCCTGCTTATTTTCTTGAGTTTTCAGATTGGAGTGATACACCACCACCCGATCACCATCATAGGGACTACCTTCAGTATCAACTAAAGTATTGAAGTGATCGCCCACCATGTCGGCTACTTCTGTTTCTTCCGCCAAAACCAGCATGACAGGCTTGCGATTAATACCACTTTCCTTAAATTCTTGGGTTAATTGCTCCAACTTGGACTTACCAATTTCCAGCATGATCTTTTGGCCACGGGATAAGTCCAGAATTTCTCCCCTTCTCCTATTCCCCTCTGGTTCTGCTCGTTCGGCCTTAAAATCGAGGTCTGCAAGATTACTCCCCTGGCGTTGTTCAAGAAATAACTGCTTAACCAACATATCCACACTAGCCTGAGCTAGTGAGTAGTCATAAACGATGTGGGGAAAATAATCTTTGTTGTCCCCTGTACCAAAGAAAGGAGTCGCCGAGAAATCAATCTGAGTAAAAACCCTATCACCGTTGGGATGACGTTCCTGCTGTTCTTGGTTCAGGAAACTCATAAACCTTCGCCAGATCAACTCCTCATCTTTCTGAGTTGTCGGATTAGGACGTTTAGCAGCATGAACATGGTGGGCTTCATCATTGAGAATGCAAAGATCGGGGTATTCCGTAAGCAAATCTGCAATAATTTCCGCTTTGGGGGTTTCTTCTCGTTCCCCCATAAACTCTTCCCACAGACTCGGATCATCCTTTGCAAATCGAAACTGTTGCCAGTTTGTGACCATCAAAAAGGGGCCATCGGTCAACGTCAAGTTATCCCTAAAGTCATTAGGAGTGTACTTCTCCAAATAAAAACGGTCGCGCCATCTTGAACCAGGAGGCATGAATAGGGGTCTTTGCCAGTCCTTCTCTACCGATTCCAGAATCCGCTTCTGCACTTCCTTACCAGGAGTGACAATCAAAAACCGTTGACTATATCCCACCGGGGCAGGTAGGCGATCGCCACTGTGATTTCTAACAATTTCACCATTAAGGGCATTGAAATATTGCCAAACAATTAGAGCATTTAGCACCCAAGTCTTACCGCTTCCCGTTGCCATCTTGAGACAGTATTTCGGAAAAGTAATCGGGTTAAGTTCATCCTGAAGCCGTTTAGATCTTGCTGCTTTCGCAATATTGGGGTGCTCCGGTGTACCGAAGTCTGTATAAAGCTGGTAAGGGTTTCTAATCCCTAAAATTTCATGGCAATAAATAATAGTTTCAATGGCCATCTGCTGGCATAAATGAAACTCAATTCCATCCTCTTTAACTTCCTCAAACCAGTATTTCAATAATTCTTCAGTCGTCCCAGTGACACCAACCCACCCCATATTACGCCAACCTTCTATATCACCCCGTAAGGCTTGGGGTAAATAGAGTTCTAGGGTCTTTAGCTCAGTGGTTTTTGGCATAATATTGAAACTTAGATCCTTTATTAAGGAGAAAAATAATATCCCCACTTAAATTTAGTGGTATTAGTAGTCGTTCTTACAAATTCAGAATCAAAGTCAGTATAGATGAAAGTTCTAGCTGTACCGTCAGGAAAATAGCCTACAGGAACTCCACCTTCCCACCAGTGGTTATAATCAATCAAGCCAATTTGAGGACAAGCCCCCATAATTCTTGCTGCTAGATCAGACATTAATTGAGGAGAAGATAAAAATCCCTGATACAATTTATCAAAATCACCTGACAGCTTAAAAATAAGATTAGATTGGCGTTCTTGAGGATAATCAAAATAATATTCTCTAATATTAGAATCGTTTAATTTAACGGAAGGATAAACTGTTCCTCCTTCCCATTTCCACGGAATAAAATATTTATTTTTGACAAGATAAGACTTCACACCATCAATTGCATCTTGGCAAGTTTCATTAGATACTTTGACCGGAGAAAATGTCCAAGAATCATTTCCCTTTGCAGGAATAGGTAAAGCTAAGAAAAATAAAATTGTAAGAGAACTGGCGATAAATTTCATTAAACTAACAACTACTTCCCCTCCAACTTCGCCAATCGTTGCTCAATCCGACTAACCCTTTCCACCAGGGGCAACCGCTCGTTATCCCCCACATAAGAGGCGATAGCGGCCAAAACCCCCTCAGTCACCGTCAAGCCCTGCTGGTCAAGGTAAGACTGCAATTGGCTTAGCAGTGGATCTGGAACCCGGATAGTCAATCGCCTACTTTCCATAACTGACGACAGATTTTGAATGTCTGACGGAATACTAGCGCAAAATAAGATCAGCCGTTGCAAAGTCTTAACAAATTGTGATAGTTAACCAAAAGGTTATTAATCGGGGCTTCAGCGGGTGAGATCCAACTTAGGTCTTTCAAAAACCTGAACGAATACCGAAGGCGGCAACAGGCACAAAATTTCCTGGGCCAAACCATAGGCTTTCCTTGGGCCCTTCACCTCCAGTTCCATCGACGAAAACGAGTCAATCTCTAACTTGTAGTCCCGGCGATAAATCCAGAGCCAGTCGTCGCACTGTGAACCCCATTCCAAACGAGGGAAATAGTCAGATAAGATTGAGACAATTAAATTAAACTCTGAGCGTTGTAATTCTGCAAAGATGACCCACTCGTTTTGATCCATACTTATTCCGCTACAGTGAGTGCCATTTATTACTAGAGGTTACAAAGGAAGACGGAATGCCTTTTCTTAGCCCACCTTCCGCACACGCTATATGAAGCGTAGCAGTGCAGATAAATGCTCAATAGATAGAGGGTAAGAAAAAACTATTACACTACTCCAAGTGTGGTTCAATTAAATTACGCCATCCATGGCGGCAACCTGCGGAATGTAGGTTCTTAGCCTACATTCCGCACGTAGTACACCTTCGTCTAAAATCGAGTACGACGGCAAGCCTATTTCGGGGTTTGCCTCTTGACTCCCAGTCAATCAATACTAGAAAACTACGCTATCTGTAGTGTTTTCCCGAAAATTTAGTAACTATTGGTAGGGCCTGCGGAATGTAGGTCTTAGCGGAGTAGCAGTAGCCATCGAGCTCTTCTAATTTGTACGGAACCCTTTAACTAAAGCTTAAGTATTCCTTAAACCGAATCATCCAGCCAACCACAAGCTGGACAGTCCCAATGAATAACGGGTAAATCACTGCGGTCGAATTCATGACCACATTTGGGGCAAATTCCAGTAAAAATGGGGTGAGAGTCCAAGATGTGTAGCTGTTCCCCTGGAGTCAAAGTAACAAGCTTATTCGGAAGCAGTTCCCCATCCCACCAGTAATATCCTTCAGGACTCCATTGCTCATCTACATCGGCCGGCGGCAAATTGGGAGCCTGCCGAAAGTCCAAACACTTACTTTCTACTCCCGCAGGATGAATCGCACAAACTAGATGGGGGTCGTGGGCATAAAACTGGCAGTGGTCGCAGTCGGGAGTTTTGGGCATTACGTTAAAAATTTGATAAACTAACAACCCATACCAATATTGCCATAATATTTATTGATTCTATTCGAGTAAATTATATTACTACCTTTCTTAAGCAAAACAGATGTCCAAAACCTGTCATTCGGATTATAACTATTTGAGCCTCCTGTTGTTTTAATTTGATAATGAATTCCATTGAGAACAGATTCAAAGATATAGATATATTTAGGAAAATAGCCAGATTCTTGAGGCCATGTAGGTAATTTTACTATTTTATTATCGGTAAGTGATTTTACAACTATAAAATGTTTCTCAGGGACGTAGCAGGATATTCCAGAATCACCCCCAGGTGTAAACCCTGGCATATTACTACAAATAGCAGTAATATATTTTTCTGATTCAATATAGGCTTCAGTGCTCATATAACCATTATTTTCACAAAAAGCATAAGCTTTATAAAGTATATCAACATGAGTTTCTTGAGCTATCACTGGTTGGGCTATAAAATAAAAAAGTAAAAGTTTTGTAAAAATCTGAATTTTTTTCATAAATCCCCCAAAACTAATTACTATTTAAATCATAGTTTATTTTTGGATTATAGTTAAATGGAATCTTATCCCAGCCCCAATACTTATCAAAATCTCCGGGATATCCGCTGTCCCTACTATGCCTAATAGTAAACTTATTGCGGCGAATATACCACCGCTCAGTTCCCCCTGTAGCTCCACTGAAAACAACTATAGCTACGCTAGGACATGAAGCACCAATTGAACGTGAAGCATTCATTTCTCCAGAAGTATCAGAAATATAAAATTCTCCTGATTGCCTACTCCAAGCAATGCTAAAATCACCATTCCAGTCTTTGTAAACAGTTGGCCCATATACAGGAAAGTTAGGATTTTTTAGATTAGGACGATTCACATAAATAGCATTTTTACATTCAGGAGTAAGCTCATTTAAGCTAACTTCAACAGGAGATGCTTGGACAATTTGACAAAAAGAAAGACTAATTAGAAATAAAATTCCAGGAAAAATCAATAGAGAAACTTTCATAGACAAAAAACAAGACAGTATATTAAAAGAATATTTTTTCAATTAAAGTTACAAGCATTGAAGCAATATCAAAATAAAAAATCAATACCCTTCAAAATCTTCATTATATGGCTGAGAATCAATCACGGTTGTAAAACTGGGATCGATAGTCAAAGTATAAACTTTACCGTCGCTATTTTTAAATGCGACATAGCATCGAGAAAACCCTTGACTACAACTAATACAAGGTCTTTTATCATCACAAAATTTCTCTTGACTACCTTCTTCATAAAGTCCTGGTTCAAAGGTCTCTATTTTGAATTTATTTGCATATAACAATCTTTTAGCTTCCAGAAAACTCATCCCTGCTCGTAGATATCTAGGCTGAACATTATCGCAAAGATGACGGTGGAGAAGAACACTGTGAAATGGTCTATCTGCGTAATACTCTTGCAAAAATTCATCATTAACTTCCTGAAGAGCAATACGTTCTCCATCTTTATATTCATTAAATGCTAGTAGCAAAGGGTATTCTGTTTTATCAATGGTAAAATTTCCATCCACACAATAATCAATTCTTTTTCCTAAAATTGCAAGTGAATAATCATTTGTTAATTGATTGCGTTCATAATCATATTTAGGATAAAAATAAGCAAAATCAGAAAATACTTTATTTCCTTCACGTCTCAGACTAGCTCGATTATATTGAACAATAACTCCAGGTTCACCAATTACTACCCAATTTTCACTTAAAGGATTAATTTTTGAAGGATTTGCCTTTAATTGATAAGGAAAAGATAAAAGAGAAATAGTTATGATTAAAATCTTTTTATACATCATATTTTGTAGTTATCTAGAATATCAATAAAATTATTAGAGGTCAGAGTCAGTAGTTTTAAGTACTACGTTAAAAATTTGATAAGTTAACATCCCATACCGATATTACCGTAGTAATTATTAATTTTATTTGAGTAAATTATTGTATCGCTTTTTTTAAGCAAAACTGATGTCCAAAATCTGTCATTTGGATTGTATAGCTAATTAGGATAATTATGAGACGTTAAGCTATGCAGTAATCTTGAATAACCTTATCTATGCTAGTACCCGGAGATGCGTGCATTCTCGCTCTCTTTAATGCACTAAAGTCATGCTCTATATCATTCAAATCTGGAGAATAAGTGGGCAAAAATAACACAATGTGTCCTGCAGACTCTACTATTTCCCTAATCCTTTTTTTTCGATGAATAGGGGCGTTATCCATAATCAACACCGACGTCATTGTCAATGCTGGTATTAAAAAGAATTCAAGCCATCCTTCAAAACCTGTTGCATTTAAGCTTCCGCTGAATAACATCGGCGCTATTAAGTCTTTTTGCATTTTTCTTCTTCCTGCTACAAGATTCTCTTTTTTCCCTCTTTTCCCTTGCTTTTCTCCATATACTCTTTCTCCCTTTTTAGACCATCCATAGAGTGAGGATACAAATTCCTCAAAACCGGCTTCGTCTATGAATACTAGACTTTCAATACCGTATGTTAAAATTAACTGCCTCAAGATTTTCTGATATTCTGCTCGCTTTTGGGCATCTCTCTCTTGATAAAGTAACTGTTTTTTTTTCTAGTAATCTTCATTTTTTTGAATTGGTAACAGATTGAGGCAGAAGTTACACCAAATTTTTTAGCTCTTTCTTTTAGAAGCATATCAGGATTATTTTTCACATCCTCTTCTAATTCTTTTATGTTTATCTTCCGCTGGCGATTCTCAACTTTCGTTGCCGCAAGCTCTTCTCTCCCCAACCAGCGATAAATTGTTGCTCTGCCTACCTTAAATATTTTCGAAGCCTTTGTGATTCCACCTCCACTCTCGATGAAATCTATAACCTTAATACGTAAATCAAGATCGTAAGTCATGACTGATTTATAAATTCTTGTGTTATTCTTCCAACATGTTACCATACAACTCCAGCAAAACGTCTCAAAATTAAATAAATCAGCTATAACTATTTGAACCACCGGTTGTTTTAATTTGATAATGAATCCCCCCCAGAACAGATTCAAAAGTATAAACATAAGGAAAACGACTACCAGATTTTTGAGGCCATGTAGGCAATATAGAGATTTTATTATCAACAAGTGATTGTACGACTATAAAATGCTTATCAGGGACATAGCAAGGCGTTTCAGGATTATAAGGGCTAAACCAAAGCATATTACTACAAATAGCAACAATATATTTTTTTGATTCAATATAGGCTTCAGTACTCATATAGCCATTATTTTCACAAAAGGCATAAGCCTTATAAAGTCTGTCAGTATGAGTTTCCTGAGCCATTACTGGTTTAGCTACGAAACAAAAAAGTAAAAGTTTTGTAAGAATCTGCAATTTTTTTTTCATACTTAGAAGATTAAAAGTCAGGAATAACGTAGGTAAAATATCAATCTAAACCAGGATTAATATTTGATATTCTTGTTGTCAAATGAGAAGTTTTACTGGGAGAATCAACACAATTCTTAAAACCTAATCTACCATTGTCTGTCATCATAAAACCCTCTCTCCAATCCGTTTTGTGGAGTAGAAAAGTAACATAACCAGTACCATCACAACTAGAAAAGACACGAGTTGCATAACTTTTTATCAAGACTTTTGAATAAAGAATATTCGCAGCAACATCACCATATCTTCTATATTTTGGGATCGTAGCTCCAGTAGCCAGCACAAAAAGAACCGTGTCAACTCTAGAAGAATTGGCTAACTCTTCCGCATCATAGGGAGGATAAACATCAGTTCTAACACTTGTTCTTTTTTGACGAATTTCCTCAGCCACACTATTAACAGTTCTTTGGCAAGAAGCATAAGCTGATGCTGGAAAAATAACTAAACTTCCAAAAGTAGTAATTGAAAATAAGATTACTAAACGCTGTAGCATAATATTTTCACTGGTCTTTTACCAAAAAAAGATAAACGATAATTGTCCCGGTGTCACATTCCCCTTTTGCCTCCGGTGATAGTGAAGATGGCAAGGGGAGCATAGGGCCATCAAATTACTAGGGGAGTTATTACTAGGATCATAATCACAGTGATGCACCGCCATCCTAAGCCTATACCGTTCTTCCTTCAGCAGACCCTTCCCCTCCCCAGGCTTTAAGCATTGCACCCCGCACCGTTCACAGACCCAACTAACGGACTGCTTTTTCTCCAGGGACAACTGAGGCCAGTCGGGGGGATAGCGGTTATCTTTCATTCCAAACCCCTAGTAAAAAATTTATCTCCCACTCTTAACCCCTAGTAATTTTTTTTAAAACACCCTGGCAACATTTTACGATTATAAACGTCTCCCTATCTAGACATCCAGAAGTTTAAGCAGTTAAACGTCTAAACTTTTAAACACTTAACCATCTAATGATTATCACCGTTACTGCCTTTAAAGGTGGAGTAGGTAAAACCACAAGCTCTATTCACTTGGCGGCCTACCTCAATAACAAAGCTCCAACAATCCTAATTGATGGGGACTTAAACCGTTCGGCATTGCTGTGGGCATCACACCAAAAGCTAGATTTCCCTGTTGTCGATGAACGGGAAGGACTAAAAGCGGCCCGTAATTATGAGCACATCGTTGTTGATACTCCAGCTAGGCCAGAAATTGAAGAAATTCGCTCCCTTGCTAAGGGATGTGACTTGATGGTTTTGCCAACCTCGCCCGATGCCCTTTCTATGGGAGCATTACAGGCAAACATCCAGACGTTTAAACAGCTAAACATTCCAAACTTTCGGATTTTAATGACCATCGTTCCGCCAAAACCTTCCACAGCAGGAATAGAGGCCAAGGAATATCTCCAAAGCTTAGGATTGCCTGTTTTTAAACGCATGATCACTCGATATGCCGCTTTTCCCAAAGCAGCCTTAGAGGGTTGTGTTGTTCGTGATGTCAAAGGCGATCGATATGCGGGGGCCGGTTGGAATGATTACAAAACCGTAGGAGGTGAAATTTATGGCTAAGGAAAAAAATCGCTTTGCAGGCTTTGAGAATTTTGTTCAGGCGGAATCAACTAGCTCAGAGTCAGCCCAAGGAAAACCAGAAGCGGCGATCGCCAAAAGCAAAGATCCCAATTTCAAAAAAACAACCCTCTACCTTTCCAAAGCCACCCACCTGAAATTACGCACCCATACCTTAAGCACTGAACAAGATATGTCCGAATTGGTGGAGGAGCTGTTAGTAGATTATTTCAAACGTCTAGACAGTTAAACAGGGAAACGTTCACTCAACTTTAACCTTAAGTGCTTAAACGGCTAACAATACAGACAGATAAGCGTCTAACCATTTAGACAGTTATTATAATTGGTTAGTTCAAAATCCATCAAAAAGTGAGCTGTCACCGACAGGCGTTAGGAAGGCTTCATAGGTTAGTACAATCTTTGCCAAGATATTGAAGGATAACGGTTACATCGAGTTTTTTTCTATCCCATTCCTGCACCACATCAAGCTTATCCTTGGGAATATACTTCGACCCCTTGTGCTGTCTGATGCCATTCTCCCAAAGCTCATAGTGATAATAGTACTGTTCATAGGATTTTCTGCCCCTTGAGGTCTGTTTTTCGCAATAGTGCAATTGGATGTAACCGCTACCTTGGCCCCGAGATCTCCGTTTGGATTTTCGCCCAGAATTTTTACTAGGGGATAAGGGAATGGAGGTAGAGGATTCGCTTGAGGGCAATACTGGCTTGTCCTGGGGTAACGGTTCTGCCGGCCAACTTGCGGGCTTTAATTCTGCCGGGGGTTCCGGTGGGGACAATGCAGGATAGGGAGCCAAGGCCTGAAACCAGTGAGAAGGATAACCCTGAATCAGGGCATAGGCCGTTGCGCTCAACTGTGAGCCATTGGCAATTAGCCCGTTGCTCCTCAACCATTGCTCCAACTTGTTCGACCCAGCTTGGCGGTAGGTGCCCAAACAGGCCGTGGGGGTAGGAAACAACAAACAATCTTTCCCTGCGGTGGCCTGCTCCAAGCTCCTGCGCCGAGATAATCTCAATTTCGCTTTGATAACCAACCATTCGGAGTCCGCCAAGGATTGCTCTAAGGCCCCGATGGATAACTCCCAGGGGTTGCTCAATGACGACAAATTGGGGATGGCACTGGGCAATGATGCGTAACACTTCCCGAAAGAGGGCTGATTCGGGATGGTGGAGGCCGGTTTTGGTTCCTGCTCCACTGGTGCCGGTGCAGGGGAAACCGGCGGTAACAAGGTCAAATTGCCCTGGGCTTGGGTAGTAGTCCCTGATGTCGGCGTGGATGGGGATGTGGGGCCAGTGGTGGGACAAAATGGTATGACAGTCGGGGTCGATTTCAACAAACTGAGTTGTTGCCACTTTTCCTCCGGTTTGTTCTGCGGCCAGGGTGAATCCGCCACATCCGGCAAATAGGTCGAGGTGTTTAA
>NZ_JACJTJ010000023.1:0-103014 GCF_014698605.1 Synechocystis sp. FACHB-383
AATCAAGATCGTAAGTCATGACTGATTTATTTATGGATTCTTGTGTTATTCTTCCAATATGTTACCATACAACTCCGACAAAACGTCTCAAAATTAAATAAATCAGCTATAATTACTGTCAGTTGGCGATTGGTCGGTGCATTATCTAGAGACAAATATACTTTTTCAGTAAAGGAGCTAGACAATATGCAAGCGAACCACTACTTCAAGCTAATGGCCCAATACAACCAATGGATCAAGAAATTCTACATTGGTCCCAGAACTTGTCTTCCCCATGTTTAAAAGCTCCTTTTAAATACACCAAGATTTCAGTGAAATTGATTGTAATGTAAGAAAATTAAACAGGATGTGTTGGATTTATTTTAGTTGAAATTGGTCAAATAAAACCACATTGTTATTATCTTCATTGCTGTCAAAATAATAGCTTTTGATCACTGCGTTATTGTCACCAGTTTCCAGTACACTAAAGACAGTGATTTTATTACTAGCAATGTATGGTAATGGTTTTCCTTGGGAATCAAGCAAAGGGGCAATGGTGGGAATAATTGGCGACAAACCATTGGGATTACCGACGGGGAAATCATTGCTGGGATCAATAAAATCTGGCAGGGAACGGGGATTATCAGCTAAATGAGCGCCATAACTATTGCCAACATTAGAAGTTTCCAAAAAGTGCATCCCCCCAGGACTGACAAAACGATTCCAAAGATGGGAATGTCCATAAAAAATCAGTTGAACTCCAGCACTTTCCAGCAGGGGAATTAAGTGTTTAATAATCTGATCTTCTCCTTTGGGATAATGGTAACGGCGGTGCACCATGGTGCCATCGGGGGCATATTCTTCGTAGGCTTGGGGGTCAGTGTAGGGTGGAGTAACATTACCCCCCAAACTGTGGGGAGGATGGTGGAACATGACAATTTTGTACTGAGCTTGCTGAAAAGCTTCCCCAGCCAATTCCTGCTGTAGCCATTCGTACTGCCTACTACCAGGGGTAATGGGCTCAAAAATATGCTGACCATGGCCCCAATTTTCTGGTTCATCCAACTGTTGACTGCTTTCCTGGTAGCGCCCCGGGGTACTGGCATTCTCTTGTGGAGAGCGCCAAACATTGGTGACCATTAAGGAAATCAGACGAATATGACCAAAGGTGACAGCATAGTATTGTTTTTGCGGCGCTGGGCTGGGGGGAAGGGAAAAAATTTCCCCATAGGTGCGGAAATTAAAGGAATTGTCTTCAATCCATTGGGTGTCTTGGTCTGGATCATATTCCTGTTCAGCAAAATCCTGCCGCTCAAAGTATTCTTCTTCGGCGATCGCCTGGGGCCGAGCGTCCTTAAACTGTAAATGCAACGCCTTGCCGGGGGAATAGCGGCCCATTACTTCATGGTTACCAATGCAGGGAAAGAGGGGAGTGGATTGCAACACCGGTGCTCCCTGATAGATTTTGCCCCCCAAAGTTACTGAAGCCCGGCCCTGGAGAACTGGGAAAAAAGATCTGCCCCGGCGGTCATCAAACCATTCCGAAGCCCGATCCGGCACATTGACCATATCTCCGGCGTGGAACACTGCATCAAATCCACCATAAACGGCGATCGCCTGTTGGATATTGGTCACCACCATGGGCATTAACTGATGGTCGGAGGTGAGCAAAATTTTTAAGGGCTGATCCGCAGGGGGACTGGGTTGCAGGGAAAAAATATCGCTCTGGTGTATGTGTTGGCGATCGGCACTAAAAACTTGATAGGGTAAATGCTCTCCGGGCTTTAAACCAGCAATTACGGCTTGGTGTCGCCAAATAGCCCGGGGGGAAAGCTTGTCATAGGTTTTGAAGGTGTAGGACCACTCATCTTCCCTAGTGCGAGTCAACTGTCGAGTAGAAGCCTCGGCGCGATGCTCCAGATCCTTGCCCCACTGCACCCAATGGTTGTCCCCGGCAAATTCGGTGAACCAAACGACTTCAACGCTATCGGGGGTGGGAAGTTGTAAAAAAGGATCACTCAACATAACCAGCAAATGCATCAATAACAAACTAGTAATAATCATCCCCCGGCCTCGGTTTTATGGTTCCGACAATGGCAAAATTAAACCACTCAGATATCCACCTTGGCTTTTGCTGTGACCATTTCCCGCACCATTATCAGCACTAGAATTGACTGCACAGACTATGGACAAGCCACAACTACCATCATTAATTTAGCTAAAGCGGCGATCGCCAGTTATGTGGTGGCGGCCAATGTCCATGTGGTAATGAGCGCCTATGGCAATAAAAGTTATCAAGAAATTATTAATCAAGCTGTGTTAGTCACCCCCGATGGTATGCCATTGGTGTGGGGATTAAAATTGCTCGGTTACCCACAGGCCACTAGGGTTTATGGCCCGGATTTGATGTTAACAATTTGTCAGCAGGCCGCGGCGGAAAACCTTGGTATTTACCTCTACGGCGGTACCGAAGCTTGTTTAACTCAACTCAAAATTAATCTAATTAAACGTTTTCCCACACTTAATATCGTTGGTGCTGATTCTCCTCCTTTTCGTCCCCTGGAACCGCAGGAGGAAGAAATGGCCCTAGCAAAAATTAAACAGTCGGGAGCCCATATTCTCTTTGTTGGTCTAGGCTGTCCCAAGCAGGAAATCTGGATGGCTGAACACTACCAAAAACTAGACCTAGTCATGGTGGGGGTGGGAGCTGCTTTTAATTTCCACAGTGGTTTGGTGTCCCAAGCTCCCCGCTGGTTAATGGTCCTGGGATTGGAATGGTTCTATCGTTTACTCATGGAACCGAGACGATTGTGGCGCAGATATTTAATCAATAACCCCGCTTTTATTGTTCTATTTACTTGGCAATGGTTGACAAAGAAAAAAACTTTATAAACTATTTTTCTCCTAATGTTTTAACAACCAAAAACAGATTAATTCGCCACAGGGTCAGTGGGACTCATGCCATAAAAAGGTTGGGCCGCTGACCAATGAGGTCGATCGCCAAGGAGCCAATGTTGCCAAGCAAGGGTAAGCAGTTGGGGGGCGGTGATGCCAAGCTGGGGCGGAGTGCCATAGATCCGTTCCACCTGTTTATCGGCCATGAATTGTTGCCAATCGTCGGGTAACCAAAGGCGATCGTCGCTTAGGGTAACTAGTTTTTCCCCGATAACTTGATAGACTGCCCCGTAAAGATAACCCCTGGTTGCGGGCATGGTGACAGCCAATAACTCGCCATCGTCACAGGTTTTAATCAAAGATTGAGCAAAACAAGCCAGGGTAGAAATGGCAAATAGGGGAATTTGTAATTGCTGGGCTAGGGTGCGGGCAGTGACCATACCAATGCGGACGCTGGTAAAGCTACCGGGGCCTTGGGCTACGGCCAGATAGTCCAATTCTGGCCATTGCTGGCTCGGCAAAAAATCCCCTAAACAATTGTGTAATTGATTGAGTAATTCCCGATCCAATGACCAAGTTTGCTGGGCTACCGGATTTTTTCCCCGTTGTAAAGCTAAACCTAGTTGGCCGGTGGCGGTGTGGAGGGCCAGACCTAAATTGTGATCGGTCAGGGAAAGGGGAGGAGGTACGGTCATTACCAATAGATTTAAGTATCGTTGCTTACTGCAACCTTTAGTTTATCGGGGATAGGATGGGGGCAAATGCATAGCTGTTATCTGATTTTCTGCCCCAGTGTGGCGATCGCCGGGGAGCAAACGTGTATAAATGCTTACGTCAACCTGTAAAATCTCAGTTAAGATCTCGTTACAATCCATCCCATTGGTTTTGACTTTATCCGCCCGACCCTAGGACATCATCCCATGCAAACGATTTCCCCTGCGTCGACCCTTACCCAGACTCCCCGTTTTGACCATCCCCTGAAAGTCTTGGCCATGGGAGACAGCCTTGTTTATGGTTACGGAGATCCCATCGGTGGCGGTTGGGCAGAACGGCTACGGAGATTTTGGATGGAAGAAAATGGCCCCGTACTTTATAACCTCGGTATCCGTGGCGATCGGGTAGCCCAAGTCAGTGAAAGATTGGAGCAAGAATTTCGTTTACGGGGAGAAATCCGCAATAAAGTCCCTGACCTGCTCATTCTCTCTGTGGGAGTGAACGACTCCCCACGGTTGGGTCGGCCCGATGGACGTTGTTTCACCGATGAAATTCTCTTTCAAAAACAGGTGGAGCAACTGTTGGACAGTGCCCATCAACTCTGTCCGGTGCTTTTTATTGGTATGGTGCCGGTCAACGAAGCTCGAATGCCTTTCCTCGACTGTTTTTATTTCAACCACTCTGATCAACGCCGTTTCAAAACCATCACCCAACAAGCCTGTGGCGATCGCCAAATTCCCTACCTAGATATTTTTGAAATCTGGCAACAACGGGGCCAAGAATGGATTAATGACCATCTCATGGCCGACGGACTCCACCCAAACGTAGCGGGTTACAAAGCCCTGTTAGATGACATTCACCACTGGCAACCCCTCAAGGAACTAACCAGTAAGGTATCTCAACCCTAGTTGTCGGTTTATTTTACTAAAGTTGTTTCTTTGGATTAGTGCGACAAAATTGTTCGTAGGCCCAGTTGATTTTTTGCATGGCAATAGGTGAGTTCTTATACTCCCGCCCGTCATAGTTTTGGTCGGGATGGTACTGCTTTGCCAGTCTGTAATAGGCCGCTTTGACTATTTTCGGGTCATCGTGGGGTGAAACGCCTAGAACTTCCCACCAATTTAAGGTGAAACTGAATTTTTGATTATCCGATAATGTTTGATCCACCGAATGCAACTGCCAAACTTTCAGGAATCCGGAATGACTAGAAGTAACTAAAACCTCGCCATTGGGACTAAATTGTAACGGAAAACAGCCCGGTAAAGTCTCTAAACATTGCCAAGTTTGCCATTGCCATAGTTTTACTTCTTCATTTGTGGCCGTGGCAATTATTTTACTAACTGGATTAATGCTCATGCCCAACAAATTGGTTTGCTTAGTCTGAAAAGATTGCCAACAAGCTTTTTCTGCCAAGTTCCAAATTTTTATCTCCCCTGCCCTGCTAGCGCTAACTAAAAATTTACCTTCTTCTATAACAATTAAATCAACCACATCTTGGTCATGGTTGCCTAGGACAGAATGATATTGACCATTATTAATTTCCCAAATCAAAATAGAGCCATTTTCATACCCGACAAAAAGCTGTTGATTGTCTGCACCAAAAGTAATGGCCTTAACTGCTCCCTGGTGACTGTTAAAAGTTTTTTTCCATTTTCTGGTGGCGGGAATCCAAAGCCGAACTAGCCCATCATTACTGCCACTGGCTAAAACATCGCCATCGGGACTAGAAGTCAAGCAGTTAATTTTATCCCTATGACTACGATTGGAGTCCAATGCCCAAAAGCCTAATAAAATATTCTGGGATTTTAAATTCCAGCCAAGGATCTGACAATCAGAATGAACACCGAAGATACTGGGACATCGATCAGCTATGGCCAGTGCTGAAATTTTTGACCCGGCACTAATGTGAGTTTGATAATGCTGTCTAGTTTGTAAATCCCATTGGCGTACACAACCATCACTATGACCACTAAATAAAAAGCGACTGTCATCACTGATTGCCAAAGAATAAACAGGAAAATTTTCAATGTGTCTTAATTCAATGGACTGCCAATTTTCTCTGGATAAGTTAACCGTAATAATTGCTTTATTATTTGTATTAATTCCGGGCAAGCCATAGTGATAAAAAATATTTTCTTCAGTATCTTTTTTTTGTGAAATTTCTTCTAGCTCAAATTTCAATTGCAGTAATTCTTGTTGGCTGTCAACAGTTTGCCATTGCTGATCGATCTGATGATCAGGATTATTTGACAAACCAAGATTTATTCTTAACTGTTCCAATTCATGATTGAGTTCTAAATCATTGAATTTTCCATACCAAGTTAATTCTTGCAGGATTGGGTCTAATTCTAATAGGGCCTGGACGTAAAATTCCTCATATGAAATTTGTTCTTCCATACGATAAAAAATCTGTCCGTAGGATTCCTTTGGGCTATCTTTAACAAACATTTTGATTAATTGATATGCCCCCAGGGCAAAAATTCCCCCAGTCACAGCCATAGTTCCCATGCCAATGCCAAAAGCTGTTCCTCCCATGGCAACTCCAACATTGCCTAGGCTAGCTCCAAAACCAGCGCCCAGCACCGATCCCATGGTAGTTATTCCGAGAACCTTAACATCACCACTTTCAATGCCTTCTAATATTGAGGCGATCGCCGCTCCGGCCAAAGCACCACTCACCACAATTACCGGAGTCCCTACGGCCATGGCTCCAAAACTACCGACTAAGCCAATATTACCCACCTGACTGGCAAATATTTGTCCTCCAGTAGCCCCTAGAATTACAAAATTCGATTCTCCAGTGAGATTAATTGGCATACACACTTGCCTCAAATTATGTCAGTTTAATCTGTGTCCTTGGGTAAGGGAGTGATTTCAGAAACTTTTTGAAAAATTAAGTTTTCGGAGTTAGATTGTTAGACTTCTCCTTGCGCCCCTTGATGAGTTATAAATTTTGGCCGCAGTCTCTTCTGTCAAACCGTAGCTTCAGTGGCATGGAGCTATTGGTTTAAGCTGGTTTGAATTTTGTAAACTTACCCCTTAGTTAGATTCTTCATTAATACCTCCGCTATTAAGGTCATTAACAGCGTCATCCAGGGGGCGAACAATTGCGTTTCTTCCAGTTGGATTAGGGTCAAAAATGGCATCTATGGCTTCATTTAAACTCTCTGCCATAACAATTTGATTACCATAAACTACCACCACCCGAGCGAGAGTGGGCAAACTATTTTTCTCTGCTTCCAGATAAATTGGTTCCACATACAGTAAGGATTCTTCAATGGGAATTACCAGCAAATTACCCTGAATAGCCCGAGAACCTCGGCGATTCCACAAACTAATCCGTTCCGAAATTACCGGATCTTGATTAACCAATGCTTCAATTTGTTCTGGCCCATAGACTAGTCTTTCCTTGGGTAGAGTATAGAGCAACAATTTGCCATAATTTTGTTCATCACAACGGGCAAAGAGCAAGGCAATCAGGTTATTACGGGCGTTGGGAGTGTAAACCTGGGAAAGAACAAACTCTTCTTCTTTGGCATCAATCCCTGCCAATTTCATAATTAAATAATAGGGCGCAATGGGTTGTTGCTCATCGGCATAGGTTTCCTGGGGAATGCGCCATTGGTCTTCCCGATTGTAAAATACGTCAATATCCTCCATGTGGTAGGTCAATAACCGCTCCGATTGGGTACTGAACATATCCACCGGATAACGAATATGACTTTTTAAAGTGGCGGGCATGGAGCTAAAAGGTAAGAATAATTCGGGAAATATTTTTTGCCAGGCATTAATTAACGGATCTTGTTTATCAATGGTAAAAAGCCGCACATCGCCGTTGTAGGCATCTACCAAAATTTTGACCGAATTACGAATGTAGTTAAAGTTGCGCCCCGGTTGGTTAGCATCTCCTTCCCCCGGATCGGAATAGGGATAGTAGTTGCTGGTGGTGTAGGCATCAATCAACCAATAAAGGGTGGAATGTTCTTCTCCTTTTACTTTGGCTGTTACTAAGTAAGGATCACGGTCAAAGCGTAAAAAGGGAGCAATGTGGCGGATGCGATGGTTAATATTACGACGAAATAAAATTCTGGTATCAGGCTTAAAGTTCTCCGTGAACAGCATTTGCCAGTCCCGCAAATAAACGGCAAATAATAATTTTCTGATGGGAGAATTCAAAAAAATGCCACCCCGACCGTCATAAAAGTTGTAAACGTTTTCCTCGCCACTGGGAAAATCTAGTTCAGGAATGGCGGTGTTGGTCATGATGTAGTTATCAGTAATCTCACCAAAATAAATGCGGGGCTTGCCGATGGGAATACTGGTGCGGATCAGTTCACTGGAGGTGCGCAGAGCGCCTTCGTTTTCGTCAGTACCAATATCTTTGACAAAGTAATAGGGCAAACCCCCTTGGTCCACTAGATTAACGGGGGAAAGGGTGAAACCGTAGCCGTGGGTATAGACCAAATGTTTGTTTACCCAGGTTTGGGCCTTTTCTGGCACAGCGGTGTAGTCCAATTCCCTGGGGGCAATGAGAACCTGTTGTTTGGCTGTGCTGATGGTTTGGGTGTCGTCTTTTTGCACCCGGATGGTGTAGCGGTCTAGGTCAGCATCAACGAATTTATAGTAAAGCCGAATTTGTTGTAGTTGCCGATTGGTTTTCAGCAGGGTGATGGGGTCCCAAAGGCGGATATTGTCCAGGGTGAGTCGGTTTTTTTCTAGACTAGCCGGGGTGAGTTGGCCACGACCACTGAGGGTGGCGGGCTGAATAATTTGTAGGTTAAAAGCTTCCCTGGTGGCGGCGATGTTGCGGGCAAGATAGGGCCTTTCCCTGGTGAGTTGATTGGGTTGCACCACCAACAGTTCGATCGCCCAACCGCCCAGGTTTTGCAGTAGCAGAATTAAAAGATAAATAGACATCGGCAACCAGAGGCCAATGAGGGGTAACTGTCCCCGTCGCTGGGGAACACTGTTTCCTTTCCCTAGGGGCCAACCTTTAAGGCTCAACCATCCCGACCAAAGGGCGATCGCCACGCTGAAAACTACTAGCCCAGTTTCTACGGGTAAACGCCAATGAACATCAGTGTAATTGGCTCCATAGACAACGCCATGGTTAGCAAACAAATAATCGTAACGTTTTAACCAATGCTCCACGGCTAGGGTGGCGGCCAGAGCGGCGGCCAAGGCACTTAGATGTCTCAACTGAGCTGAGGAAAAGCCAGGAAATCGTCCTTCCGATAAACTATTACCGGATTTAAGAATAATTAGAGTTACCGCCAACAAACTGAAGAGAAATAGTCCCCGCCACCAACTCTCTAGCAACTGCCAGAGGGGAATTTGGAAAATATAAAAGCTAATATTGCGCTGAAATTGGGGGTCAATGGCATTGAAGGACTGACTGTTAAAAGAAAGCAACAATCGAAACCAGTTGCCCGACAGCAACAGTCCCCAAACCCCACTCAAAATAAAAACTAAGCCTGGTAATAGCCTGGGACCCCGTAATACACCAATGAGGGCTAAAATTCCGGCCAAAGCCGTTGCTCCTAATTGGGCAGGCCCATTGCCGAAATTGGTAAACAACAAATGAAGTCGAAAGGGTTGGGGCACCGCCGGGGTGATATTGGGCAGAGTATAGTCTGGGGTCCACACTTGAATCGTGATGAAAACGTAATACATCACTAGGGCCACCAGAATTAGCTGTAGGGCAATAATCAGGGGCAGTAGAACGGGTAATTGTAGAGAACGGGAATGGGCTTTTGGTCCCACCGGCGGCTCGGGCATGGGCAAGTAACGGGAGCCGATCGCCACAGGCACTGGTGCAGAGGCAGCTTGGGCAAGGGCAAGGCTTTTCAGTTGGGCTTCCTCGTGGGCCAGACGGTTAGCGATTTTGACCTGGAAAACGACAAAGGCCCAGGAAATAAAGCCTGCAACCAATGCAATGCTCCCCTGCCAGCGCACCCGCTTCCAAAAGACGGACTGGAAGTTTAACTCTCGGAACCAGAGATTTTCCACATAGATGCGAGCAATGACTTCCAAACCAACCCAAGCGATGGCTAGAACAATCGCCACCTTGACCCACCCTTTCATGGCCCTAACTCCCTTGTTTAGCGGTGAACCACTGGGAAAGTTTTTTGATCCCCCAACTACTGATGGCACCCAAAATCAAAATACTAATGGCGGGATTGAACAGGGGTAGCCAGAGTTTTTGCCAAATTTGATAGCCCAAGGGAATACCGGTGGATTCCCCTACCACAGCGATGGCAAACCAGAAAAAGCCCAGCAGCACCAGGAATACATCGGCAATCAAAATACGGTCTAGCCAGGTTAGTAGTAAAGTTTTCATACAATTTGCATCCAATCCAGATAATCATGTCGGCGACTGATTTCTGCTTAGCGGTGGGACCGGGGCCCCCAATTGATACCCATGGCAGGTATTTGTTTCCCATCTTAATCCTTTGGTGGATGGCCTCCGTTAACTGGCCGATTGGCCCCAGAGAGTGGGCGATCGCCAAGCTGTTAACCCCCGGCTTGGTAAACCAACCATGACGGTCTAGGTTGGAAAAACTAATGTGTTGCTTAAACTTCCCTTGGAGAGACTAACCATGATGAATGCCATCAAACAAATTAGCTATTTTCTAGCCGGCGTGGTGCTGATGGAAATGACCCTCACAGCGGCGATCGCCAGGGCCGATGACCGGGATGTGACGGCCCAGGAAAGACAGAGAATCGTCCAAGTACTTAATGCCATGGGCTGTAATTCCTTTGATGATGCTGAGTACGAAATCGACAAAAAAAGGTTTGAAATTGACGATGCGGTTTGTGCCGACGGGCGGGAATATGAAATTTATCTAGATACCAATTATCGAGTTATCAAGAAGGAATTGGATGACTAACCCTAGTCAATCAGGAAAAAATTGGGCTTTTCAAAAACAAAACGGACTACATTTGTTTTAGAACCTGTTCGTCAAGTCCAATTCTGCTCCTTAAATTTTCTAATGCCTTAATGTCGGGGGACTTTAAGTTTTTCCCGTCAAATAGGGGGTAAGGAGGCTTGGCAAACACCACCTTAAATTTTTGACTTTCCTTAGCCGAAACCAGCATGGATCCCCTGATTGCTCCCCTTGCCTTCCTGCTTGCCATTGCCCTGGGCTCTGCTGTGGGTAGTTTTCTCAACGTGGTGGCCTATCGCTTACCAGAGGGTTTATCCCTGGTGCATCCCCCTTCCCGTTGTCCCCACTGTGGCCACCCACTCGGGCCAAAAGAAAATGTGCCAGTGGTGGGTTGGCTTTGGCTACGGGGTAAATGCCGTTGGTGCCAAGTCTCTATTTCCCCCCGCTATCCCCTGGTGGAGGCTGTTACGGGTTTATTATTTGCCCTGACCTGTTGGCGTTTTGGTTGGCAGTGGCAAATCCTCGGCTACTGGACATTAATTAGTTTTTTAATTGCCCTAACTTTAATCGACTGGGACACCATGACCCTGCCCAATAGTCTGACCAAACCAGGACTGGTGCTGGGGCTATTATTTCATTTACTGCTGGGTTGGCAGAGCGGCAATTGGATTATTCCCTTGGTGGAGGCGATCGCCTCGGCGGTATTGGGGCTATGGCTGTTTGATTTGATCCGCATGGGGGGGAGTCTGTTGCTCGGCAGGGAAGGCATGGGGGACGGCGATCCCAAATTAGCGGCTATGGTGGGAGCTTGGTTGGGCTGGCCATCATTGCTCTTGACCACATTCATTGCCTGTTTATTTGGTTCCATCTATGGCGGTTTAAAGCTATTGCTGGGCACATTGCAACGGCGACAGGGTTTTCCCTTCGGCCCCTTTTTGGCGATCGGTGCCCTCGTCAGTCTCTTTTGGGGTGAAAAATTGATTGCTAGCTACTTAAATTTTGTGACCCCGCAATTTTGAACTTTTGGGTGTCGTTATTGCTTCTTACAGCGGTTACAGTACTTGAATGAAACAGTAAAACCTTTGCAAAAGTGGGTTTACCGCTCTTCTATCAGAAAAGGGAAGATGGAAGAGTGATAATTCCGAGTGGGGATCGAAACTTAAACGTTGAAGCGGAAGAGCAAAACATCTCCTTCCTGCACCACATATTCTTTGCCTTCACTGCGTACCAAACCCTTTTCTTTGGCTCCTTGCATACTGCCACAGCTAATTAAATCTTCATAGGCCACGGTTTCTGCCCGGATAAAGCCCCGCTCAAAATCGGTGTGAATTACCCCGGCCGCCTGGGGAGCTTTCATGCCACTGATGATGGTCCAAGCCCTGGTTTCCTGGGGTCCCGTGGTCAGGTAGGTGCGTAGCCCCAGCAGTTCATAGGTAGCTCTAATTAAGGATTTTAATCCCCCTTCCGTCACCCCCAAGCTAGCCAAAAAATCCTGTCGTTCTTCCTCCGGCAATTCAATCAGCTCCGATTCCACTTGGGCCGAAATCACTACCACTTTTGCTTCATCCTTGGCGGCGATCGCCTTTACCTGTTCCACCCAATCATTGCCGCTGGCCAAATCATCCTCGGTGACGTTGGTGGCATAAATAATTGGTTTGAGGGTCAGTAAACCCAGGGATTTAATTAATTCCTGTTCTTCCGCCGTTAGCCCCACCCGCCGCGCCGGGATGCCTTCGTTGAGGGCGGTGACTAATTTTTCCAAGATGGCCACTTCTTCCAATAGGTCCTTATTGCCCCGGGCTTGCTTGCGACTGCGTTCTAATCGTTTTTCCACCTGGGCTAAATCCGCCAGCACCAACTCTAGATCAATCACCTCCACATCCCGCACCGGATCCACCGAACCCGCCACATGGATAATGTCATCATCATCAAAACAGCGCACCACATGGACAATGGCATCCACTTCCCGGATATTGGCTAAGAACTGGTTCCCCAATCCCTCTCCCTTGCTGGCCCCTGCCACCAAACCGGCAATATCAACAAATTCCATCCGTGTGGGAACTACCTTGATTGATTGGGAAATCTCTGCCAATTTGCCCAGGCGATCGTCCGGCACAGATACCACCCCCACATTGGGTTCGATGGTGCAGAAGGGGAAGTTGGCCGCTTCCGCCTTGGCATTGGCCACCAGGGCGTTAAAGAGGGTAGATTTTCCCACATTGGGCAGACCAACAATTCCAGCTCTAAGCATAATGTCTAACTATTTTGAGGATGATTATGGGGGGCAAAACAGTCTCCCATCGTACCAAAATCAGGTGGGCACTACATCACATTGGCAGTCTCCCACAGTATTAAACCGCTTGTGATTTTAGTGAACTTGATGCAAATTCACGGGAATTTATAGATAATACCGCCGGACTCACTGGCTTCAAACGTGGCATTAAATTCGATCGCCTTTTGGTCTAAATATTCCTTGGCTTCCTTACCTTCAATTTCTGCGGCCTTGCAAAATTCCAGCACGGTAATAGTGTTGTCATTTTCTTCTAGAACTTGAAAGAAAATTTTTCTGAGGTTCTCCGAGGCTTCCAGGGTTATTTTTTGTCGTTGCTCTCTGCCATCATGGACTGCACTCCAGAGTAGCCCACCTCCCAGGGCACTCATCGGTAAAGCAAAAATCATTAGGGCCGCCGCGGCCCCATCCCGGTCCTCCTGGGACTTGGTGGAATCAAATATTTCCACCACACAGTACAGCCCTAAAGGCAATCCCAAAGAGAGCAAAAGAAAGGCCAAAATCTGCTTAATCAGTTTCATTATTTTAGTAAGCTGACAAAAGTGAAATTGGGCAAAAATTCAAGCAACACCTCCATTGAGGCACTATTTTGCCATTAATACCACCGATGAGCGGGGTTGGACCCAATATTGATCGCCCTTGATAGGAGGAGCAATTTCTGGCTCTTGGAAATCCGCCGGGGTGGGCAGATAGGTATCCACCAGTCGGTGCCACACCATACCATCATTTAAAGGGGGCAACTCAAAACTGAGGGGTTCCCAATAGGCATTAAAAATTAGATGCAAAATTTCCTTTGCTTCTGGATAAAATAGCGTGGCGGCCAAGGTGTGGGAAGTGTAGGACCAATCGGGCTGGGCCAGTTTTGCCCCCTGCCAGACCACGCAGGGCCCTGGTAAATCCTTGGTAGCCTTGAGGTATATTTCCCGCAGAGTCACTTCATCCACTGGCGGGAGGGGTTTATAAATCGGCTCCTCCCCCTCCTGGCTATCCCCCTCGGAGCCGTCATTTTCATCGGGCAAGCGGGGCAGGTCAAAATGTAGCACCGGCAATAAACTTTCCTCAAGGAAGAGGGATAACTTTTGGGTCAGGGCAATAATTCCCCGCAAAAAGTGGGTTTCATCGCTGTGGGTTTCTTCCCCGCTCCAGTCGAACCAACTGAGTTTGTTATCTTGGCAATAGCCGTTATTGTTACCCTTTTGGGTGCGCCCCACTGGGTCTCCCATCAATAACATTGGTGTGCCCTGGGAGAAAAAAAGAATGGTAAGAAAATTTTTAATCTGTCGCAGTCGCAGTTGGTTAATTTCAGGATCATCGGTTTCCCCTTCCACGCCGCAGTTCCAACTAAAGTTGTCATTGGCGCCGTCGCGATTATTCTCTCCGTTGGCTTCATTGTGTTTTTCGTTGTAGGAAACCAAGTCGTAAATAGTAAAACCGTCGTGACAGGTGAC
The DNA here is from genome assembly GCF_014698605.1 of Synechocystis sp. FACHB-383. Taxonomy (NCBI): domain Bacteria; kingdom Bacillati; phylum Cyanobacteriota; class Cyanophyceae; order Synechococcales; family Merismopediaceae; genus Synechocystis; species Synechocystis sp. FACHB-383. Next base: position 14,214 of record NZ_JACJTJ010000023.1, read on the forward strand.
AAAATTAATACTGCGGTTAATGTCCGTATCTTGACGATGGTAAATGTCAGGACTACCCAGTAAGCGGCTAGCTAGGAGGGGTACAGTGCCATTATCCCCTTTGACAAAACGGCGTACATCGTCCCGAAAGGGGCCATTCCATTCCGCAAACCAGTCCGCCAATTCCACAAATTTCCCCACGCTGTACAGACCGGCCGCATCCCAGGCTTCGGCAATTAATTTCGTGCCAGCCAAAATGGGATCGGATTCGATCGCCCAGATAACGTTAGCGGTGGCAATGGCACTGTCATGGAGGGGCACTCCTTTGGTATCTCGCACCAGTACCGAAGCGAGGTCGAAACGGAAACCATCCACATGCATTTCTGAAACCCAATAACGGAGGGAATCAAGAATTAGGCCGCCGACGATGGGGTGATTGGCTTTGATGCTGTTGCCGCAACCACTATAGTTGCTGTAGGAACTCTTGTCTTCATCAAGAATATAGTACACCCTGTTGTCAATGCCCCGGAAGGAAAGGGTCGGGCCATTTTCGTTGCCCTCTGCCGTATGGTTAAACACCACATCTAAAATTACCTCTATGCCCGCTTTGTGCAGGGCTTTGACCATATCCCGAAATTCGTCCACCACTTCCAGGGGATCATCGGCGGCACTGTAGCCCTGGTGGGGAGCAAAAAAGCCAATGGTGCTATAGCCCCAATAGTTGGTCAGCCCCGGTTGGGCGTCTTCAGGGTCAAAATAATGCACCGGCAATAATTCCACCGCTGTAATACCCAGTTCCTTGAGGTAGGGAATTTTTTCAATTAAGCCGGCATAGGTACCCCGTTTGTTTTCACTGAGCCCGGAATTGGGGTTGCGGGTAAAGCCCCCCACGTGGAGTTCGTAGATAATGCTGGCGGCGTAGGGCGTACGGGGAGCATGGTCATCCTCCCAGTCGTAGACACTGGTGTCCACCACCACACTGCGTAGGGCCTGGGCACAGTTATCTCCGGGAACCATGGCCGCTTTGCGGTCGTAAATATCCTTACCGGCGATCGCCTTGGCGTAGGGATCGAGCAAAACTTTATCTGGATCGAAGCGGTGGCCCTTTTCTGGCTCATGGGGGCCATCAATGCGGTAAGCGTAAACCTGTCCTGCCTTTAAACCCGCCACAAAAATGTGCCAGTAGTAGAAAGTCCGGTTCTGCCCTCGATGGAGCTCAATGGTGCGGGCCGGGGCCGGATCATTTGGGCGATCAAACAACAATAGCGTCACCTTTTCCGCATGCTTGGAAAACAGGCAGAAATTGACCCCATCGGCATAAACCGTTGCCCCCAACGGAAAGGTTTGGCCAAGGCGGACATCGGTGGACAGGTTGGGAACAGGTATCAACTGTGGCACGGGCAATTCCAAAAATTGTTCAGACTCTTTCCTTTAAAGCTAGCAAACCTTTGGAAAAGGGAAACAATTCCGATCGCCATGGCCAGATGGAACTGTTCTTTCCCTAGGGGCAGGAAGTTGGGCTAGAACCGCCAGGAAAAAGTGAGAAGTTAAAACTTCTGGGGTAATGGGCTCTTACCGTTCCTCACCCTAGCCCCGGTGGCAAAGGTTCCCCACAAATTAAATGCACTTCCTTGATGCGCTCAAACAACCAAGGTACGGACTCTCGATAAGCAGGCAACAGTGCCAAGGGACTAAGCAAAGCGGCGGCGGTTAAATCTGCCACGGTCAACTGATCACCGCAAAGATAGGGCCGATCCTGCCAACTAGCTAGCACCTGGAAAGCTAAGTCTAATCGTTTTTTGGCCAGGGCAACGGTGGTGTTATTGATGTTGTACTGGCGACGGACAATTTGAATGACTATCTGACTGGCAAAGGACGGGTCAATGGCCTTGCCCGCCCCAGCCCGGTAGTCGTAATAAACAAACCGGGTTGCCGTACCAATGCTTTCATCCAACCAATCTTCTAACCATGCTGCCCTCAATCTCTGTTCTCCATCCAAAGGAAACAAACGGCGATCGGGGGAAATTTTCTCTAAAAAACGGAAAATTTCGCTGGAATCACTGATATATTCCGGTTGCCCTGGGAGTTCTGGACAAAGCACCGGCACCGTAGTAGCACCGGTCTTGGGTTTAAGTTGCAGGGCATGGACACCGGGGGTTAAATTTTCAACTCGGTAAACCATGCCCTTATAACCCAGGGCCAGCCTAGCTTTGCGGCAATAATGGGAAGTGCTGAATTGGAACAACAACATCCTAGGTAGCCAATGTGCGACGCTTCATGGTCATTTCATAGGCTTCGATGATGTCTCCCTCTTTCCAATCGTTGAACTTGCTACAGCCAATACCGCATTCATAGCCGGCATTAACTTCCCGCACGTCCTCCTTAATACGTTTGAGGGAATCAATGTTGCCTTCAAACACCACTTGGTCACCCCGACGCACCCGTAGGTTACGGTTCCGGATAATTTTGCCCGACTGGACGTAACAACCGGCAATGTTGCCCCGACCCACAGGGAAGACCGCCCGCACTTCTGCCGTTCCCAGGGAGGACTCAATTTCTTCGGGATCCAATAGACCTTCCATGGCCCCTTGGATGTCATCCAGAAGCTTATAGATAATGTCGTATTCCCGAATGTCCACCCCTTCCTGGTCGGCCGCTTGACGGGCCCCACTGGCCAAGGTGGTGTTGAAGCCAATGATAATTGCTCCACTGGCGGCGGCTAGGTCCACATCGGTTTCCGTTACCTCTCCAGGGGATGCTAACAGAACCCGGATCTGTACTTCCCCTTGGGGTAATTGTTCCAAGGAACCCAAAATCGCCCCCACCGAACCTTGTACGTCCGCTTTGAGGATAATATTCAGTTCCTTGAGTTCCCCTTCCTGGGCCTGGGCAGAAATACTGCTGAGGGTCACCTTGCGGGAAGACATGGCCTGTTGCAGACGGGTTTGACGGTCTTCCATGGCCCGGGCTTCGGCCTGGAGACGGGCATCCTTTTCATTGGTGAAGACTTCAAACTCATCCCCGGCGGCGGGCACATCCCCCAGACCAAGGATTTCCACAGCGAAGGAAGGACTGGCTTCTTCCACCTTGTCGCCCCGGTCGTCGATCATGGCTCGGATTTTGCCGTACACAGCCCCCACCACAATGGCATCCCCAACCCGGAGAGTACCATTTTGGATCAAGAGGGTAGCCACAGGGCCCCTGGTGCGGTCTAGGTGAGCTTCGATTACCGTGCCTTTGGCTTGACGTTGGGGGTTAGCCACCAATTCTTCTACTTCCGACACCAGCAGAATCATTTCCAACAAGCCATCTAGGTTGTCGCCGTTGAGGGCACTGACGGGCACCATGATGGTGTCTCCACCCCATTCTTCGGCCAGGAGACCAAGCTCGGATAACTCCTGTTTAATGCGATCGGGATTAGCTTCGGGCTTATCGACTTTGTTGATGGCCACAATTAAGGGCACGCCGGCGGCCTTGGCATGGCTAATGGCCTCTTTGGTTTGGGGTTGCACACCGTCATCGGCGGCCACCACCAGAATGGCAATGTCCGTAACCTTAGCTCCCCGGGCCCGCATGGCGGTAAAGGCTTCGTGGCCAGGAGTATCGAGGAAGACAATCTGTTCGGTTTTGTCGTTGTGTTCCACTTCAACGTGGTAAGCACCAATGTGCTGGGTAATGCCCCCTGCTTCCCCTTGGGCTACTTTGGTTTTGCGAATGGAGTCCAACAGCGTAGTTTTACCGTGGTCTACGTGACCCATGATGGTAACCACGGGGGGACGACGCACCAGGTTATCCAGATCCGCTTCGTCGAGCATTTCTGTGGTTTTAGCAGCGGCGGCCACTTTTTCGGGGGTTTCCACTGCCACTTCAAAGGATTCGGCCACCATGCGGGCGGTTTCTTCGTCCAGGGTTTGGGTAATTTGTACCGCTACCCCTTTGAGGAAGAGCCGTTTGATAATGTCCGTTTCGGAAACTTTTAACAGATCTGCCAGATCCCGGACAGTTAAGCTCCGGTCCAACATGATCACTTCTGGTTTTTGCACCACTTCCTTCCGGTCGCGGCGATCGCCACGGTTACGGGAACTGCTGCTGCTACCACTGCCGGCCTCGGACTTGAGGGTCGGCTTTTTAACCTTGGCCACAGTGGGGGTGCTAGGTTTAGCCACCAAGGATTTTGGTTTGGGAGGACGGGCAATGGAAAGACTAACGAGGGTGGGTTTGGGACCATTATCCCCATCTATATCCAGGTCATCGTCATCGTCGTCCATTTTGGGCCGTCGTTTGCCCTTGTTGGCCGCCTTAGCTTTATTGGCTTTTTCGTCTTCATCATCCTCCCATTGATCAGGTTTACCAAGGCGAGGAGGGGTGGGACGTTTTAGCTTCGGCTTGGGTTTTTCGGTGGAGAGCAGATCACTGTCATCGCCATCGTTATCTCCATCGCCTCCTTTGCCCCGACTGAGGGGAGGAAATTCCAGCAATTCTGGTAAATTTTCGTCCTCTTCTGGCCGGGGGGGCTTGGGACGGCGCAATTCTACCTTGGGCTTGGGGGGCTCCGGAGCATTATTAGACTTAGGGGCCCCAACCGGGACCGCTAGTTTTTCCTCTTTATCGTTATTGGCGGAGCGACTCTGACCGCGGTTGTCCTTAAGACTGACAATTTCCGGACGGTTAGCTTTGGGCTTGGCTGGAGCAGCGGGCTTGCCTGGACTGGAAGTGCGGCTGGGAGGCCCTGCTAAACGGGGAGCCGCAGCAGTTTTCTTCGCCGGGGAGCTGGGAAGAACCGGCTTACTGGGGGGCGTTTGTAGGCTGGGCACAGGGGGAGGAGTCAGGGGAGGGGGAGCACTCTTCGGGGTCTCATTAGGAGTATCTTCCTGTTTCTGCACCTTCGGGGCTGGAGCTTTAGCCACGGGGGGCTGGGGTGGAGTAGGGGCCTTCGGTGCCTGTAGTTTTGGCCTGGGAGCAGGGGTGGGGCGGGCCGGAGATGCAGCGCCGGATTTCTCCTGTTTGTGGTGGATTGCTAAAATCTTTTGTTGCTTGGGATCTGACTTATCCTCTTTCGACTCTGGCTTAGCGGCCACTCTAGGCTTCTTTGGTTGCTGGGGGGTGAATTTTTCGGCCGCCGCTTTGATGCGCTCCGCATCGGATTCACTAATGGTACTGCTGTGACTTTTGGCGGCCACGTTGAGCCGTTCGCAGATGTCTAAAATATCTCGATTCTCCAGATTTAATTCTTTTGATAGGTCATAAATTCTGACTTTGGCGTTGTTCATCCACTGTCCCCCTGACTAATGATCCATAAATTTAATAAGTGACAAATTGGTTTAGGTGAGTGCAAAGACTGGGTGCACAGACAGAGCACTAACTCTTTCCAGGGGAATCGTCCCCGGGAACGCTTTGCGGAGTTGATAAGGTGAAGCCGAGATGGTAGATGGTCTTACTCCTAATGCTAACTAACGATAACTGCCGCTGGGTAAGTTTCGGCAAGGGGCATCCATGGTGGTGGATAGGGAGAGGGTTTATGACAGGGCCTCAGGGAGTGGCGAGAAGACGAGCTTCTAGTTGCTCAAAGAGATGGCTGGGGACTGGGGCTCGGAGGGCCCGCCCCAACAGATTTTTGTGGCGAGCCTTACGCAGACAGTCATGGGTCGGACATAAATAAGCCGATCGCCCCATACCGTGATCTAATTGTACAGTTCGGGATGGATAGACTCTGACAATTCGCCAAAATTGTCGGCGATCGCCTACTTTGCGGCAACTGAGGCAACGACGGTATCCGGGGGCCATGGTCAACGGTGGGCTAGAAATGGTCAGGACAAATTAGCAGAAAGCTGGCATTGTCAATCTTCCCTAGCTTAGCGCTTCTTCATCCCCTAACTCCGGCCCTTGGTCTTGGTCTGATTCCTCCAGTTCTTCTTCCCCCCCGGCGATCGCCTCGGCAGTGGACTCCAATTCTTCTGCTTCTTCCGCTTGGAGGGCGGCCATTTCCGCTTCTAATTTAGCCTGGGCTTCCTGTTCCGCTGCTTCCCGTTCTGCCCTGGCCTGGGCTGAAGCCGCGGCCCGTTCCAAAATAGATTGTTCAATGGCTTCCTTATCCCGGGCATAGGTTTCGGGGTCTTTGATGTCAATTTTCCAACCGGTTAAACGGGCTGCCAAACGGACATTTTGCCCCTCCTTACCGATCGCCAAACTAAGTTGATCCTCTGCCACAATTACCAGGGCATGGCGCTCTTCCGCATGGATGAGGTAAACCTGGTCTACCCGGGCTGGGCTAAGGGCCTGGGCAATGTAGGTAGCGGGGTCTGGGGACCAACGGATCACATCAATTTTTTCTCCCCGTAATTCATTGACCACCGCATGGATCCGGGAACCCCGGGCGCCAATGCAAGCCCCCACTGGGTCTACGTCCCGCTCCAGGGTATCCACAGCAATTTTGGTGCGGGGCCCTACGGAAGGGGAAGGGGGTTTAGCTTCCCTGGCCACGGCGACGATGCGTACCACTTCTTCTTCAATTTCCGGCACTTCCACACTGAAGAGGTCCACCACCAAACCGGCCGCCGCCCGGGAGACCACCAATTGGGGGCCCCGTTGGGAGCCTTCCCGTACCCGTTTGAGATACACCCGGAAAGTGGAGTTAGCCCGGTAATTATCATTGGGCAACTGTTCTCGCTTGGGCAATTCCGCTTCCACTTCTGGCTGGCCAAAACTACTCTGCACCGCCACAATGATCGATTGACGCTCAAACCGGAGGGCCCGGGCATTGAGCACTGACCCCTCCAGATCTTGGAATTCTTCTTGGATAATTTTTCGTTGTTGATCCCGCAGTTTTTGCAGTAGCACCTGCTTAGTTTGGATGGCGGCCATGCGCCCAAAGTCTTTCTGCTCCGGGGTCACATCCAACACCACTTCGTCCCCCAGTTGGGCTTCTTGGGCCACTTCTAGTACTTCCTTGAGGGAAATTTGTTGGTCAGAATTTTCCACTTCCTCCACAATGCGCTTGGTGGAAAGCACCCGAAAACCCTCTTCCTCCGTGTCTAGTTCCACTTCAAAGTTATTGAAATATTCTTCGGGGAATTGGTGCCCCATCAACTGCGATCGCCGAAAACGTTCGTAGCCCTTCAATAAAGCTTCCCGCAGGGCTTCTTCCACCGCCGTGGTGGGCAAATTATTACGCTTACTAATTTCACTGATCATGGCCGGGAGCCCCGGTAAACTGACAAGAGACATGGAAAATCCTCCAAAATGTTTGCGATAAGGCTCTAGGCCGTCCCCAGAGCTAGGCTGGCTAGATTCTGGGGTCAATCAATGGGGTAGCTGCACCGTTAACCCCGCTGCCAAAGGAATAGCTACGGTTCTCCCCCTAATGCTCAAGTACACCGCCTCTCCATCTCGCCCCTGTAAACTCCCCTGCCACTGACTTTGACCCTGGTGGGGATTGTCACTGGTAACCATCACTTCAAACCCTTTAAAGGCAATAAAATCTCGCTCCGTGGCGAGGTAGGGGGAAATGCCTGGGCTAGAAACTTCCAACACGTAGGCGCTGGCTATCAAACTGCTTTCCTCTAATTGGGCTTCAAAGCTCCGACTAAAGGCTTCACAGTCATTTAGGCTAGTATCCTGCTGGAGATTACGAACATCAATCCGCAACACCGGTGGACGTTTATTGGTTTGGAACACCGCATCCGTCACTTCCAGCCCCAAATCCTCAGCAATGGGCTGTGCTAATGCAAGAATGTCGGGAATTACGGGATGGGTCATTGAATACAATTGGGCATAAAAAAAGCGGGGGACACCCACTTCTGGAAAAAAGTCCAAGATTGGGGCAGACCGCACCGTTGCGTATCTACTCTCCGTCTAGTTTAGCAAATCTTCGTTGCCATCAGACCGAATCTCCCCAGTCCCCAATTGATCGCTTTACCTCATTCCCTTTTGCCGGTGACGATATAGGAAACCCGTTGGGCGATGTTAGTGGCATGATCGGCCATTCTTTCCAGGTGGCGGATCACCAAGGCCATGAGCAAAATGGGTTCCACCACTCCTTTGATATCCCGCTGAAAGGCGAGGGTTTTATAAAGGCGATCGTAGGCATCGTCCACCACATCGTCCATTTTTTTGACAATTTCCCCGGCGTTGGGGTCTAGCTGGGTGAGGCAAACGAGGCTTTGGTCTAACATGTGTTGGGCTTGCCAGGCCATGGCGGCAATGTCGTCCATACAGGGATGGGGCGGGTAACGGGTCAACTTCATGGCAATTTCCCCCAAATCCTGGGCATAGTCGCCAATTCTTTCTAAGTCCCGTACTAATTGCATAATGGCGCTGAGTAGGCGCAAATCTTGGGCCACGGGGGCCTGGAGGGTGAGAAAACTGGCGCATTCCTGTTCAATGTGGCGGTAGAGGCGATCAATTTCCTTTTCCAATTCGACAATTTTGAGGGGAGTTTCCAATCTATTCTCAAACAAGGCCTGGTGACTCATGCGGAAGGATTCCTCCACCAAAGCTCCCATGCGGAGTACGTCCTGCTCCACCCGCTTGAGGGCTTGCTCAAAATAACTACGTTCGGGATTGTTAATCTGTTGGGATAAACTGGCGGCCATGGCGGGAATGGGGATGGAGAGAGCAATGGAAACAACTGGGAGCGGGGGCGGAGCCTCAAGTCTGCCTAACTATCTAATTTTGGTGAAAAGTCCTGATTTTAATGGGTCAATGTTAAGAGGCAGCATGGGACTTTACCAAGGAATTCTTGGCAAACAAACTATTGAGCTTTATTCAGGAAGAACAGCATGCCCAAATCCGTCGTTAATTTTAGGTTGAACGGCCAAGCCATGGCTCGGCTAGCTCCCCCATTGAGAATAGGTGTGTTCATTTTACTGTTGGCCATTGCCTGGTTGCCGTTTTTGCTGCCCCTATCCCTGGCGATCGCCGATGCCAATTTACGTTCCATTGTGGTGATGGGGATTTTATTTTTAATTTTCCTCGTCCTGCTAATTTTTTGGAGTCATTGGTGTTACCAAACGCCGCTGTCTTTAAAATCCTATGGGGTCTATGGTCTGGGCTGGAACCGCCGCCAGGGAGTGGAGTTATTACAAGGGCTAGGGCTGGGTTTTGGTTTTACGTTCGGTTTGTTTATCATCCAGGCGTTGTTGGGGTGGGCGGTGCTGGACCCCGCTGGCGATCGCCTCTGGGCAATTATCCTACAGGGGAGCCTCACGGGGCTGGGGGTGGCCCTGGCGGAGGAGTTATTTTTTCGGGGCTGGTTGCTGAAGGAGTTGGAACAGGGTTACAGCAGGGGAGTTTCCCTGGGCAGTAATGCCATCATTTTTGCCGTGCTCCATTTTCTTAAGCCCCTGGGGGAAGTAATCCGCACCCTACCCCAATTTCCCGCTTTGGTGTTGTTGGGTTTGAGCTTGGTGGTCACGAAACACCGCCACGGCGATCGCCTGGGGCATTGCATAGGTCTCCACGGAGGATTGGTGTGGGCTTATTACATTGTCAATGTGGGGCAATTGGTCAGCTATACCGATAGGGTACCGACTTGGGTAACGGGCATTGATCAAAATCCCCTCTCCGGGGTGATGGGCATTGCCGGTTTATCCCTTTTACTCTGGCTGGTGAGCCGGGGACCGAAAGCTTCGGTTTAAACGGACTGGGCCTTAACTCCGGTAACGAATTGCCGCAACTTCAATAAACTCACCGTCTGGCCCAAATTTAAGGGCAAGAGGGAAATGCCTTCCAAGCGGGATTGCACCCAGCCATCGCCCCAGTACCATTCGTGGAAACCGTCAATGGCCCCACTGAGTATGAGCCGTAAATGGTCGTCCCCCACCCGGTCCACCGTTTGGGTTAAGGTGGCGAAGCCAATGCCAGTGTGGAGCGTCACACCGGGGACGAGACGTTCCGGTAAACCTTCCCCCAGGGGGAGGGGCGCTAACCATTGCCGCAGTTGGGGAATTTTGGTTAAGCTGTCCCGAATTACCGGCGCCGCCGCTTCTACTTCAAGGCGGAGTTGGCTATGTTGAAAATTTCCCAGCATGGCGAGTGTGAGTTCAGTTAATGCATTGAACAGATCAAACTGTCCCTAGCTTAACGAGAAACCAGTCCAAAGCAAGGAATCAATACTTTCTGGCAACAATATATTCAGCGATCGCCTGGAGAGGCTGGGCGGCGGGGCCAAAGGGTTCCAGGGCGGCAATGGCTTGGTCAATCAGACTTTGGGCCTGGGCCCGGGAAGCTTCCAAACCGAGCAGACTGGGATAGGTAGCCTTTTGGGCTTTGACATCTTTACCGGCGGTTTTACCCAATTCTTCCTGGGTGGCAGTAATGTCGAGGATGTCATCCACCACCTGAAAAGCCAAGCCAATGTTTTGAGCATAGCGAGCCAATCTCTGTTGTTGCTCCCCACTGGCCCCCGCCAAAATCGCCCCCGTGAGCACGGAAGCTTCCAGTAACGCTCCGGTTTTATGGGTATGGATAAAAGTTAAAGTTTCCGGCGTAATATCTGTGCGTCCCTCCGATTCCAGATCTAGGACTTGACCCCCCACTAAACCGGCAGCCCCCACGGTACGACCTAAACGGGCAATGACCTGGAGCAAAGCTTGGGGATCGGCTTGGGGAGTATGGGTGACTACATACTCAAACGCATAGGCCAGCAGTCCATCTCCGGCCAAAATGGCAATGTCTTCCCCGTACACTTTGTGGTTAGTGGGTTTCCCCCGGCGAAAATCGTCATTATCCATGGAGGGCAGATCGTCATGGATGAGGGACATGGTATGAATCATTTCCAGGGCACAGGCCGTGGGCAGGGCCAGGGCTTCATCGCCGCCACATAGTTCACAGGCCGTAATACATAAAATAGGGCGCAGTCGTTTTCCCCCCGCCAACAGGGAGTAGCGCATAGCTTCGTAAATCTTTTCGGGGCGGGCGATCGCCAGGGAACTATCTAGGGCTGCCTCGACCACGCCTTTTTTAATTTGTAAGTATTGGGCTAAATCAAAGTCGGTTCGTGTTTGTTGGGCAACCATACTGTCACTGGATACTGAATAACGTTGTTGGGCAATGGCCGGGGACGGCACCTACGGCCCATTTTACAGGTAGGGGTGATGGAAGAAACCTAGGATAGGGCACGAATGGCTTCCAACAGGCCCCGGGCTTTATTGAGGGTTTCTTCGTACTCTTTTTGGGGATCGGAATCCGCCACAATGCCCGCTCCGGCCTGCACCGATACCCGATGGGTTCCATCCGCCTGTTCCTGGACCACCATGGTACGAATGGCGATCGCCGTGTTTAATTGCCCTTCAAAATCGTAATAGCCATACACTCCAGAGTAGGGCCCCCGCCGTTCCGGTTCCAGTTCATTAATAATTTCCATGGCTCGGATTTTGGGCGCACCACTGACAGTGCCAGCGGGAAAACAGGCCTTCAACAGATCCCAGGCCGTTTTATCGGCAGCCATTTCCCCAATGACATTACTAACAATGTGCATAACGTGGGAGTAACGCTCAATCACCATCAATTCATTGACCTTAACGGAACCCTGCACACAGACTCGCCCCAGATCGTTACGGCCTAAATCCACCAGCATGACGTGTTCAGCAATTTCCTTGGGATCGTTGAGCAATTCTTCCGCTAACTGTTCATCTTCTAGGTGGGTTGTGCCCCTGGGTCTAGTACCCGCAATGGGCCTAACCGTGGCCACGAGTTTCCCGTCCGGTTGCCGTTCCGCCTTCACCATTACCTCCGGGCTGGAGCCAATGATTTGCCAATGGCCAAAGTTGTAATAGGCCATGTAGGGGGAAGGGTTAATCAGCCTGAGGGAACGGTATAGCTTAAACGGATCATCCCGATAAATGGTGGAGAGGCGTTGGGAGAGCACCACCTGGAAAATGTCCCCCGCAGTAATGTAATCCTTGGCAGTGGTCACTTCCTCTAAAAATTTGCCCTGTTCGGTATTGCTGGCGTAGTGCAGTTCTTTGCCTTGGAGCTGCCCTGGACTCAATAACTCTAGGGGAGTGGCATCGGGGGGCAGGGGCAGTTGCAATTGCAGAACCAATTTGGTCACCCGTTGACAGGCCGCTTGGTAGGCGGCTTCCAGGTCCACATTCTCTCCCCGCAGATCCGCAAAGGCGATCGCCCAAATTTTACGTTTTACCTGGTCAAAAATCAGCAGATGATCCACCTGCATCCAAATGCCGTCCGGTAGGTCTTCGGGCTGGGGTTCATAAACGGGAACTCTGGGTTCCATCCAACGAATCAACTCATAGCCCCAAACCCCAAATAGCCCACCAATGCCCGGAGGTAGCTGGGGTAAATTCACCGGGCGGATGGATTCCAAACATTGGGACAAAATATCTAGGGGATTACCCGTAAATGTCTGCTTCTGGCCATCCCGCCAAACTAAATTGGTTACCATCCCCCTGGCTTCCAATACCCACATCGGGTCACAACCAAGGAAGCTATAGCGGCCAATATTTTCTCCCCCTTCCACCGACTCCAGCAGGAAATTGTAGGGTTGGGTGGAGCAAACTTTATACCAAGCAGAAACTGGTGTTTCTAAATCCGCCACCCATTCTTGATACACCGGAATAAAATTACCGTGTTGGGCGAGTTCAGTGAAGTGAGAAAACCCAGGGGAAATCATAAAACCTTTGCCAACAGTGAAAGAGCGAACTGTCAAAGGTGCAGTGGTGCCTTTAACAAATTCGCCCGTTAGTTAAACTTCTGCCAATTGTGCAAGTTCCGCAAGCAAATATCGCCAGGAACTAAACCTCGTAGGGGGCTTTACCGGAGAACTTGATGGTTACAGGTTCTGGGTTTTGGCCAATGCGGCGGGTTTTGGTACCTTGGGCTTCCCGACCTTCGTTGACTTTTTCAGGGAAAACGCCATCGGCGGGGTGCAGGTATTGAACTTCACCGCTGGGATAAACACGGTAAATTTTGTAGTCTTGAATTTTGGGTTTAAATTTTGTCCGTAGCTGGGTTCCGAGGGCTAAACATTGTTCTTTGCGGGCTAAATAAAGGAGATTTTCCCCTTCATTCATAATTGCCGCGCCGCCGGTGGGCATTTCAAAAACTTGTTCAGAGGCGCTGGTCCAGGTGATGGCATACTTTTCTTCCCGGTTGGCCTTGGAGAGAAGTCCACCAGTGCTGCCACCGAATTTAGGCGGTTGTCCAGAGAGTTCTGTCATAGGGATGAAAATGGAATTTCATAAGGTATTTTAGGGAATCCTACCACTGACCTACGGTTACCATCTGGCTTTGTCAAGAACTGTAACATTTCACCAAATTTTGTCCCCCGCTGCACCGGGTAGCGGATCTCTGCTAGAACCCCTAATAGGTTGGTGTAATCAAGATAGAATCATAGGAGTTTTGGCAAGGAGATTATGGGGACTTCTGTGTCCAATCCGACGGCGATTTTACAGACCCTGCAGGGTTTTCTGCGGAAATGGTGGTCTGAGTTTAACCTGCAAACTCGGTTGATGGCGGCGGCCACCCTGGTGGTGTCCCTATTGATGAGTGGGCTAACTTTTTGGGCAGTAAATACAATCCAAGAGGATGCTCAATTGGTGGATACCCGTTTTGGCCGGGATGTGGGTTTGTTGTTGGCGGCCAATGTTGCCCCGATGATTGCCGATAAAAATTTGACGGAAGTGGCCCGGTTTTCCAGTCGCTTTTACGAAAATACTTCTAACATCCGTTACATGATCTATGCTGACCCCTCCGGCAAGATCTTTTTTGGCATTCCCTATTCCGAAGAAACCGTCCAAAACTCCCTCACCCTAGAGCGGCGCATCGAATTACCCCAGATTGATCCCCATAACTTTGACCAGCCTTTTGTGCGGCAACACCATACTCCCAATGGCGATGTCACCGATGTCTTCATTCCCCTGCAATACCAGGGCAAATCCCTCGGAGTTTTGGCGATCGGGATCAACCCCAACCCCGCTGCGGTCAACTCTTCCAACTTGACCAGGGATGTGACCATTGCTGTTTTTATTTCCATCTGGGTGATGGTAATTCTCGGGGCTGTATTCAATGCCCTCACCATTACCCAACCGATTAAGGAATTATTGCTGGGGGTAAAGAACATCGCCGCCGGTAACTTTAAGCAGAGAATCACCCTGCCCTTCGGGGGGGAATTGGGGGAATTAATTGTTAACTTCAACGAGATGGCGGAGAGGCTAGAGCGCTATGAAGCCCAAAACATCGAAGAGTTGACTGCGGAAAAAGCCAAACTGGACACCCTGGTTTCCACGATCGCCGATGGGGCCATGTTAGTGGACACCAACTTGGAACTATTGTTGGTCAATCCCACTGCCCGACGCCTATTTGCCTGGGAAAATAAGCCCATCATTGGCGAGAATCTACTGGAAAATTTACCCCCAGAAATCACGGCCCAACTGACCCAACCCCTGAGAGAATTGGCTGCTGACCAGGGAAGCTTGCTGTTTGCCCCCGGCCATGGGCCTCAAGAAAAAGAGGAGGATAAAACCTATGCCCCGGAAGAATTTCGCATTAGCCTCACCCAACCGTTTCCCCGCACCATTCGTCTGATGTTGACCCAGGTGTTGGATCAAAACAGGGAAAATTTACGGGGCATTGTCATGACGGTGCAGGATATTACCAGGGAAGTGGAATTAAATGAAGCCAAAAGTCAGTTCATCAGTAATGTTTCCCACGAACTGCGTACCCCCCTATTCAACATCAAATCCTTCATTGAAACCCTGAGCGAGTTTGGGGAAGATTTGAGTGAAGTGGAGCGAAAGGAATTTCTAGAAACTGCCAACCACGAAACCGATCGCCTGAGCCGATTGGTCAACGATGTGTTGGATTTATCCCGGCTGGAATCCTCAAAAATTTACCAGTTGGATGCGGTGGATCTGCACCAATTAATTGAGCAAAGTTTACGTAGTTACCAACTCAATGCCAAGGATAAACAACTACAGTTAGAAAAAATCTTGGATCCGGATCTGCCCCTGGCCCTGGGCAACTACGACCTACTCCTGCAGGTAATGACCAATTTAATTGGTAATTCCTTTAAATTCACTAAAGCCGGGGGGAAAATCATTGTGCGGGCCTATGCTCTCCACCGCAGTAACCTCAGGGCAGAAGATGGCCCAGGACTAGTCCGGGTGGAAATTTCCGACACTGGCATTGGCATCGACCCAGAGGATCAAGCGGCTATTTTTGAGCGTTTCTTTCGGGTGGAAAACCGAGTCCACACCCTGGAAGGTACGGGACTGGGGCTTTCCATTGTCAAAAACATCATTGCCAAACACCAAAGCCAAATTCATTTGGTCAGTGAGGTGGGGGTTGGTACCACCTTTTGGTTTGATCTGGCTGTATATCAATCCATGTTGATGGTGGTGGGCTAGGTTTTTCTTTGGCGGCGTTGGTTTAAACGCCAAATTTTTCTCTCTTTAGGCTAGTTTTGTCTTTAACCAAGTTTTTACTTCCTGGGCTGTGCCTGGGGCAAGGAGCACACCATTGCGGTAATGGCCAGTGGCCAAAAGAACATTGTCATAGCCATCCAAGGGGCGGATTACCGGCGCACTTTCCCCCACCGGCCGAGGACGTTTCCCACTCCAATAATTAATAATTTCTGCCCGTTCTAAAAATGGATAATAGGCGATCGCCTGTTGCCAAAGCTTTTCCCTTAGTTCAGTATTAGGCTCTCCACTGGGACAGTCGGCGGGAAATTCCACGGTGGCCCCCAACCAAAATTGGCCATTGGCAAGGGGGACGAGGTGAATATCTTCTGTAGTCAAGACCGATCGCCAAGGGGAATGGTGCAGGGGATTATCGGCGTCGGCAAATTGCAGTAGGAAGGCTTGGCCAATCACTGGCTGTAACTGCAATAGTGGATTTTTACCATTTGCGGTCCCTACTAGGGGATCACTTCCTAGGCCGGCGGTGACGATAACATAGTCCACCTGAAAATCATCCTGGCTGGTGGGCAAACTCTGGCAATGTTTACTAACAGTAGCCGGAGGCAGAGAATGAACAGTTTGCTGGAAATGGCAACGCACTCCCCGTTGTTGGGCTGCTTCAATCAAACTTTGGGTGAGAGCTTGAGGCTGAATTTGCCAATCCCAGGGGGAATAGATGGCTCCGGCCATGGCTTCGTAGTCCAAAGACCAGCCCGATAATTTTTGTTCAACTTCTGCCCTAGTCCACAATTCCAGGGGATAGCCCTGACTGCGACGCACAGTTTGCAGTTGTTGCCAGCGGGACCAATCCGCTTCCAGCAAGATTTTTACTAAGCCTTGGCGATCGCCGGGAATGGTCTTGCCTGTAGCTGCTTCTAGTTCGGGCAAAAGGGTGCGGTATCTCTGTAAACTCTGTTCCCGCAAGCGCCAACCCCGGCCCTTGGTTTTCTGGCTAATGACCGCCATCAAAATACCGAGGGCCGCTCCGGTTGCTCCTTGGGCTGGTGCCTGGGCATCAAACAGGTCAATGGTTAACCCCGGTATAAGGCTGAGTTCGTAGGCGATGGTGGCCCCCACCACCCCAGCTCCGACAATGGCTACTTTTGGCATTGGTGAACTTTGCTGATGCTGAAAATCTGATCATAGGGGAAAATTTCCGGTTTTGCTCTCACCCCAAAAGGACTGTTACCCCGTCTCCCAGAAAATAATTGCCTCCTATCCCGGCGACGGCAATAAATTTTTCAAAATACTTTTAGTTTCTAGAATTCTTTAATCTGTAAATTCTAGACTCATAAAATTCAGGTATTTAGGATTCTAGGTATCTAGACTAAAAAGTAACAAAGTTGCTAAAATACTTTAGATTAAGAAATCTAGTAACTAATTTAGCTAAAATTAAAGTAATGTTAAATTCTAGCACTGTAAACTCCATGGGCAAAGTCAGTAAAAATTTTTCCACCAAACAGACCACCATCCGCCTAGAGAGCAAGCTTATGGAGCGGATTGGTAAGCTCTGTGCCAAAGAAGGTTTGAGCAGAGAAGTTTTATTTGAGGCTTTATTCGAGCACTATCTGGAAGACAAAGAGGCCTGGGCCGCCATTCTGGAACAGGCGAAGCAAAAGGCTGAATTTCGCCAGGCGATCGCCAACCATAAGCGAGCAAAAACGATGATGGAAAAGTTTGGATAGGAAAATTGGGATAGTTACCATGATTTTTCCCATAAACCAGGAAATTTAAAGTAGATCCGCCAGAATATCGGTGATTTGAGCCTGGTGCTGGTGGCGGTTATCGTCGTAAATCATCAGGGTATTTAAATTGCTGTGGCGACTTAGTTTTTGCACTTTGCGAGTGTCACCATTGGTAGCTTCTAGGGCGGCGGTGATGGCGCTGTGGCGCACTCGGTGGGGACTCATAACTTTATTGATCCCGGCGGATTCTGCACTGGTGCGGACGATGTTATAGATGGCGTTCCCACTGAGGCGATGGCCAAAAGTTGCCCGGTCGAGGGTGCAAAATAGGGGCTCATTTTTAGGGCGGGGCCCAATAGCAGTTAACCATTGGTTAATTAAAGCAATGCCTTTAGTGCTGAGGGTGATAGCCTGTTTGCCTAATTTTCCCTTGCCTTTAATGAGTAATTGACGCTCCGTTGGCTGATAGTCCCCCAGGTTAAGACCGCAAACTTCCGCTCGTCGGAGGGCATTGTCCCAGAGCAAACGCAGAATGGCTAAATCCCGCTTACCTTTGAGGGAATCAGGGGTAATGTGGTCGGTGATTTGTTTGAAGGAAGTGGGGCTAACGCCGGTGGTGTCCCGATAGGTTTCTGCCTTTAAACCTTCCACATCTTCCAGGGTGTAATGGCATTTGCCTACCCGGCGGGCATAGTTCACTAAGCTTTTGATCGCCGCCAATCGCACGTTTATGGTGGCCGGTTTGAGTTCCCTAGCTACTAATTCAGCTCGATAGCGTAAAACCATGGCGATCGCCTCGAAATGATCCAAGCTCAAAAACCAGGCAATGACATCCGGGGACGGTTCTTCCCCGGCCATGGTGAGGAAAAAATCCTTTAACGCTTTGGCATAGGTTCTCCGGGTATTGGGGGATCTTTTATCCCGCAGTAGTTCTTCGAGGATGTTTTGGTTAAGCCCAGATAAATTGGTAGGGGAAGGGAGAAACATAGGGGGAAAGTTGTTGTTTTATTCTTGCTCTTTAACCATCAGGCAAAGTTCTATAACTTGACGGCAGTCGTGGGACCCACTCTGATCCGTTACCCTAAAAGCAGAAAAGGAAAGGCCGCAAACCCTCCCTTTCCAACCAAAATTTGAACTTTAAAGGAGGTGTAACCCATGACTGAAATGGATAGCCCAAGGTTTTATGATTTGTTTCGTAAGGTAGCCAGCTTAGAAAAGCGATTAACGAAGCTAGAGGATGGACATCAACAGCTAGATAACATTCTTGATCCAAGCGGTTGGATAGGGGAAGCATTTGATTTGCAGGAGCAAGACCTGGAAGCTATCAAAGCTGAGATTAAAGGATTACAGGCAGAAGTTAATGGCAAGTTAGATGTGATTCTGAGTCACCTAACCGGACTGAGCAAAGACTAACAGTAAGCATTGTTAAACCACCATCACCCTGGCCAAAGCCGGGGATTTTTATTTGGGGGAGTGTCAAAAAAATAAAAAAATTAGGCGATCGCCAATTTGGGCAACCATTCTTGAAGTCGCTCCAAGGCTGATTGTGAAAGTAAAGACTTTAGTTTCTGAAAATCATCGGGGCTAATTGTCTTAACTCCCAAAAGCTCTACGGCGATCACATTCCTGTTTTGGTCATAGTCAACAATAATGCCGTCTGCAATTTCTTCAGAGTCAATCCCAGGTTGATCTGCCAGCCGAAAATAGGCTGAATCAACTTCTGGGTCATATTCGATATTGTTCATTATTTACCTCTGGTTTATGGTGAAAATCAAGGATGCGGAAACATCCATTATCACATCCTTAATATAAGATAGCCCCCAGACAGTAAAGGTTCCAGCCCACTCAACCCACACCGGAGCAAGGCTAGGGGTAGAATTGCCAGGAAAGAGAATTATCCCCCCTTTAATTGTTCGCCCATGGCCATCGTTATTAATTACCGTTTCCCGATCGCCGTCCTTGGGGCCTGCCTATGTCTCTCGGTGATCGCCCCGGCTCAAGCTGTGCCCCTGCAGTCCCCTATGTTGGTTAGTCAAACCCAATTGCTGCCACCGCCCCCCACCAGCCCTAATCCGGTGCCGGACCCCAGTGCGTTGAGCTTCACCCCCAATGCCACTTCCTACCGGGTGATGGCCCTAGTTACCTCTCCAGTGCAGGAACAACAGGTTAAAGCCGCCTATCCTGGGGCCTTTTTCACCACTTTCAATGGGCAACGGCTATTGCAAATTGGCAGTTTTAGTGACCCTCTCAATGCCCAACAGGCGGCCTTGAGTTTGCAAAATTTGGGACTAGAAACGGTAATCAATCCCTAGGTTGGGAAACTGTTCCATCCTTCAATTCCCTGGAAGGCGATCGCCTGTTACCAGTTAAAGGTCAACTATGTATCAGCTAGTGATTATCGGGGCCAGTCCAGAGGGGTTAGCGGCGGCCCATAGCTGCGTTGAACAATATCCCACGGCCAGAATTTCCCTAGTCACCCAGGGTTGGGAACGGGGTTGGTCTGGCGATCGCCATGGAGAGTTAGCGGAGGAAAACTTTTGGGAGCAGTTACGCCTACTGGCGGCCCAGACCGTGGATGTGGTGGTGGGAGAGGGCACTTTTTTAGAAGCAGCAGCAGGATTGCTATATCAAACCCAGGAGCGGATGTTAGAGGGGGATAGTTATTTACTGACCAGCGGCAAAGTTGATGAAGAAAACTTTAATCGTTTTAGTGAAACTCCCCAACGGTGGGCTTTGGTGGGGGCCTTGCCGGACAATCTGGTTTTAGCCCAGGAGTTAACCAAACAGGGCCATGGGGTCACCATCCTGACTCGCAATATTCAGCTATTACCGGGGGAAGACTCCGAAATGGCGGCCCTTCTGCAAACCTATTTGGTCAGTTTAGGCATTGAATTTTGGTTTAATTGCCGTAACTTGGTTTCCCATCACAACCAAAGCGATTGCACTTATGGCCTCCAGTTTAACCATGGTTCCGAGGGGGCTAGCCATCACCTCACTGTGGATAACTTACGTTCCAAGGGGCGATCGCCTAGGTACGAGAATTTACTAGCTAACCTGCCAGAATTAAATAGCCATGCCTGCCAAGGTTCTTACCTGACGGTAAATCAGAACTTGCAAACCTCCCATGGCCAAATTTATGCCTGTGGTGATTGGTTAAAAGGCTACCGTTGCCCCGCCATTGCCCAGCGGGAAGCTAAATATGTGGTCCACCGAATTTTAGGCCAAGATGCGACCCCGATTAACTACGGTCAAATACCCTTTACCGTTGACCTAGAGCCTGTTTGGTATCGCATCGGCGACCCCACCGCTCTGGACTATGCCCAGAAAATCATCCGGGGCTTTGAACCCTACAGCGACCACTGTGACCTACGGGGAATGTTTAAACTGGCATTGGACTCCCAAGACCGGATTATCAGCGCCCACTGGTTTGGGCAACGGGGTCAGGAAAGTATGTCCTTATTACTACTGGCGATCGCCAAGGGGATTAGCTGGCGGGAATTGCAACCCCTACCCCTGTGGGAAAATTGTCAAACTTTGTACTAAGTTAATGCTTAATATTAACATTCAGCCTCTTAATCATCCAAAAGCTCGTCGCCAAACACAAAATCGCAAAGCCCAACGCCAATAAATCTAAGCCTTCATATTTACTGAAGTCAAAAATAATAATTTTCCTGGCCACGGCAATCATAGCCGTCACAATCACCAGTTCCACTTGGATAACATTATCTTTCAGATAAACGGTGATATTTTCCAACAGTTCTAGGGCGATCAATATATTTAAAAATAAACCAAAAATTTCAATCAAAGTTCGATTAAAAAAACCAAAGGGTTCCCCCCGTAATTCGATAACTAACACCTTAAAGAGGTCGAATACAGCAACAAAAACCACCACCATCAGGCAAATGGCCAGTAATTTAGAAACTAGCTTCTCAAAACTACGTAGCACCGACAAAAATAGTGAGTCTTGATCCGTAGATAATAGTAATCTGATGTATCTCTGGATTGATTTCATGGAGTAGCAATGAGCAATAACAAAGGTCTCGCCATATTTTATCGGCAATGATCAGCCAAAATTTGCCCAGTTTGCAATGATAATTATTTTCTCGACGATCGCCGGAGGGGTGGGGAAGATTACAATGGGGTTAATCCCATAGGAAGAGTGTTATCCGTTACCCGATCAATGTGCCATGAAAATTTACCTCGATTACAGTGCCACCACTCCGCCCCGGCAAGAGGTAAAGGCCGCAGTGCAAAATTTTTTGGATCAAAGTTGGGGCAATCCCGCTAGTCTGCACCATTGGGGGAACCGGGCCGCCCTGGCCCTGGAAACTGCTCGCCTGCAAGTGGCCCAATTGCTCAACGCTGGCCACCCCGACAGCATTGTTTTTACCTCCGGTGGTACCGAAGCTAACCATCTGGCTCTGTTTGGGGTCACCCGCAATTACCCCAGCCCCCAACATTTAATCATTTCCACTGTGGAACACTCGGCGATCGCCGCCCCGGTGCGATGGTTAGAAAACCAAGGTTGGCAAGTAACTCGCCTAGGGGTAAATGCCCAGGGTAGGGCCAATCCGGCCGCATTAGCCGAGGCCATCCAAAGCAATACGGTGCTAATTTCCGTCATCTATGGCCAAAGTGAAGTGGGCACCCTCCAACCCATCGAAGAATTGGGGCGCATTGCCCGACAACGACATATTCCCTTCCACACCGATGCAGTGCAGGTGGCGGGGCGCTGTCCAGTGGACGTGAAACATTTACCGGTGGATCTCCTTTCCCTCTCCAGCCACAAACTCTACGGCATCCAAGGCGCTGGCGCTTTATACATCCATCCCGACCTGGCCATTGGCCCTCTGCTCATGGGAGGCGGCCAAGAACAGGGTTTACGATCCGGAACTCCTCCCCTGCCGGCCATTGTTGGCTTGGGGATGGCCGCCGAGTTGGCCCAAGGGGAATTGGCCGAAGAAGTAGCCAGGCTACAAGCCCTGCGGGACCGTTGCTTTGACCTACTGGCCGATTGCGAATTTTTGACCCCCACTGGCGATCGCCTTTATCGGTTGCCCCATCACGTCAGCTTTGTTGTCCAATCCCGTCGCCATTGCACTGCGGGGCTGACAGGAAAACAATTGGTGCGGGCTTTGAATCGGGAAGGCATTGCCATTAGTGCCGGGGCCGCCTGCAATTCCGGTAAACTCAATCCCAGTCCGGTACTGTTGGCCATGGGTTACCAAGAACAGCAGGCCCTAGCTGGCATTCGTCTCACCTTTGGCCGGGAAACCACCATGGCTGATATTGAAACAACGGCCCGGACCATTAAAGAAGTTTTTGCTCAACTTTGTCCCCAGTTAACCGGCATCCAAGGTTAGGGCACTGACTAGATTAATTTGATTTCGACTAGACTACGAAAAATAGTTACTGCCCCCGGCTTGGTAACTAGGCGCAAAGGCCAGTAAAAGGGGAAATTGCAACAGGGCCAAGTCAATTTGTTCTTCTGTTTCATCCACCAGGACCAAGGGCATTTGGCGATCACCGACTAGTCTTTCTGCCCGCTGAATCAGAGCACTAGCAGATTCAAACAGGACAATGCCCCGCTCTGGGCCGAAATCACTGCGGGAGATACCCAAACAATCCTGTAAACCCCGTCGCCATTCCCCCAAGCGTTCCGGTGTGGCTGCCAAAATTAACGCCCGACAACGATCGCCGTAGAGTTGATTCAAAATGGCGATCGCCGCTGAACCCACCAAAATATTTTGCAAACGACTGTCTAAACTAAGGATGGCGCCCCGGCCACCCAGGGTAAATAACCAATTTTCAATCCGCTCGGCATGGATCGGCTCAAAGGTGCGACGTAATTGCCAAGGGGGACCGTAATAATCGGGGCGGGTGCGGTACTGCTCCAATAAAGCTTGAATTTGTCGTTTTTGACTACTGAAACCCTGCTCTGCAAAACTTACCACCGGGGTGGTGTCAGCATTTTCAATAATCGCATCCCCATGGGTAGAGGAAGATTCCCAACTGTCCCCTACTCCCAACTCCAATTGGTCGGCGGCGGAAACTAAATCCTGCAAACTCCCCACCAAATAATCCTTAAAGCCCTGCACCCGGATGGCCAACTCCTGGGAAGCCCCAGCGAAGGTGGTACGCATTTCCTGTTGAATCCTTTCCTGGCGCCGTTCTAACTTCTCAATTTCCTTTTCCAGGGCTGCTCTTTTTTGCACTAATTCCCTGGTGCCTTCTTCCACTAGCTGGGCCATTTCCCGTTGTAATTGCTGGAACTGCTGGCCATACCACTGGGCTTTTTCCCGTTGCAGAGCGGCAATTTCCTTTTCTAGGGCAGTCTTTTGGGCGGTTAAGTCACTCAACGCTAGGGGGTCGGCTTCTAATTGAGCTTCCACCACTGGAGCTATTTCTGCCACTTCCGCCACCATGGCATCCATAGAAGGCAACTCCTCCGGGGGGGAAAGTTCCTCTGCCACTACCCCATCTCCTTCCCGATCTTGCTCCGGTTCATGGGCATCGCCATCCTGGCCAACAGCCGCAGGGGTCAGCCAAGCATCAGAAGGAGTTTCTTCGGGAAAATTAGGATTCAATTCTGGGGTCATTCCGGACGTAGGGACTGGAGGGGACAATGGCGCTCAAGACAAGCCTTGAGGGTGCCGGGGTCAAAGATAATCGGCAAAAAATGGATGCTCTTGACCTCTTTAAAATAAAACAAAATGGGAGCGGGTTCCCAAAAGATTCGCCAGTTTTGCCACTCTGTGTAAGGGAAAGAGCGGATTAGCTTGCTCCCACGGTACACTTCCAGCGCAGTGGCCGTAAAGCTGAGTTTGATGATGGCGGTTTGCACCATTAAAAAAACACCAAACACGGCGATCGCCAAGCCGACCCACATCTGCAAAAAGAAGACCGGTATGGCCCCAAACAGCAGTACGAGGGGAATGACAAAGCTGGGTTCTAAGTCGGTGCGGGCTTGGCTCTGGATGGGGGTGCTGGCCATGGGAATTGTGCTTGGTGACGAATGTTTGCGGGCAAAGGCAAAAACGCTGAACAGTTAGGGATTTTTCCCAACCTTTAACGGCGGAAAAATTTTAAAAATTCTTACTTTGATATTCTTCCAACAGGGTCAGCAAACGGTTAACCATGGTGCTAGAGAGGGCATCCAGCAGGGAAATGTTTACCTTGCCCCCACCGATCGCCACGGACAAATCCTTCAGAGCGCTTTCTACTCCGGCCCGGGTTAGTTCATCCTTTTCCAACAGGGGATAAACCCTTTCGGCCAGGGGAATATGCAAATGGGCTTCCGCCAAAAATAGATTCCACTTGGCCACATCAATGGCGATCTGTTCACCAATGTCGGCGGCGAGGGCTTCAATTTCTGGGGTGGTTGAGCTCATGGTCAATGGGGAGGGGATGGGGTTGACGGGGCAAAGTTAGGGGAGCATTGCCGGTATCTAGCAATTAACTTCATGTTGCCACTCCCTCCATGGTAGATCACAACCCTAAGAACCTGGGGCAACGGCCATTTACCCAGGCATTTCTAATTTTGCCGGACTACCCTGAGCTAATTTGGCTCCATACCGTTGGCTCACTCCGGCGATCGCCGCGAGGAAAATCCAGCCCAGCACATTATTCCGCATATCAAAAATGGTGACATCGAATAGGTTGTACAAACAAAGGGCGGCAAAGGCAATGCCATAGGACAGCAGTAATAAATGTTGGGACTGACGGCGAAAACCACGACAACGACCAAGGTTGATCAATAGCATCATGCCCTGGGCCAGAATGAAACCCACTGCTCCCAACATCAAGCCAGTACCAATCAAGCCCGTTTCCCCCAACAGCATCAGCACCAAGTTATGGGGATGGCCAATCCAAACGTTCATGGCGGCTTGGTACAGGGGGGTAAAATTTCTCAAGCCCTGGCCAAAAATGGGTTGATCGAGGAACATATCCCAACTAAATTGCCACTGGGTACTCCTGAGGGCCGTTCTGTAACGGTCGGGGTACAGTTCATCCGACAATCTGCCCCAAAAATATTTAGGCACTATCATTCGCAATGGTTCTTTGCCGAAGGGGCCAAAGGATGCCCATAACACCATGGCAGTCGCTCCCCCGGCCAAGGCCACTAACCAGTACCAACTTAAATAGATGGCGTAGGCAATGCCAATTAGTAACCCAATGCCCCAAGCACTGCGGGAACCGGTCAACACTAAGGCGATCGCCTCTAGGATGCAAGCGACCAACAGGGCCCACACCAGGGGAGGAGGATTAAGGCGGTTACTGGGGGCGGTGAAATGCCAGCGGCGGATGCATTGGATTAATAGCCCCAGGCTGAGGGGAAACACCATCAATAACCAAGCGGAAAATAGGTTGGCATACATTAATAAAGACGACATCCTCCCTTCCGGTCTGCCCCCGGCCACCAGATTAGTGCCGATCGCCGCTAACCAATCAGGGGTAGCCCAGTTGCCATAGATTTGCCCAAAGCCAAGGATGACTAATACTACGGTGTTGGCGGTCAGTAGCCAGGCTAAGTTATTCAGTTGCTTAAATTGGCAAATTACCTGACTGAAGGCCAGAAAAACGATGAAGTAGGGCACAAAGTTGGCCAGTCCCAACAGGGCTTCCCCCCGGTCATGGGCGGTGATGGTGGTCAACAAAAACCATAGGGTCAGGGCAGTCCACACTTTGGCCAGGGGTAGGCTTGCTAATTTTTTGCCATGGAAAAACCACGGGCTCAGGCTAGCAAACAGCAGTGGCAGTAACCCCGCTACGGCGTTGAAGGGCAGTAGGGTTAACCCCACAGAGACCGCTAGTTGTTCTTTCTTTAAGAGATGGGAAGGGATTTTCAACTGCAACTCCCAAAATTACCACTCCCCATATTATCCCCAGGCGATCGTCATTGCTTGGACTCCCCAACTGAAAGGGTATCAGGGCCATTACAGAGAAGTATTTCGCCAGCCTGCAAAGAAATATTAAAATCGTATGGTATTTTTGATTTGAAGTTTTGATCTTGTGGTATCCTTGCGCTTATAGTTTTGGCGGTGAGAGGGTCTGACAAAAGCCCCAAAACAGTTTTGCTGTTTTTTCAGCGATGCAACTCCTTCCACTAATTTATAAAATGTCTGATTCTAATTCATCTTTAAAACAAGCCTGGTTAAGCTTATCACCCAATGCTGATGAGCAGGACATTGCAGGATTATTAGTTATTCCAGAAATTTTAAGTAGGCTGGGATATCTTTACAAAGAAGGGGAAATAAAAGAGCAATATAAAACTGGAAAAGGTGGTCACAAAGTCGATATAGCCGCAAAAAAAAATTCGGATGATGCAATTTTTGCCCATGCATTAACAGGTGCATCAATCATCGTAGAATTAAAAAGTAGAAATATAGATTTAAGCATCGGCAGTAAGGATTACAAGTCAGTTGTTAGACAATTAAAACGATATCTCCAGCCAGATGCATTTCACTGTCAACAAGTTAAATGGGGCATTATAACTAATGCGAATAATATTCAGCTTTTCCGTCGTCACGGGCGTGTAGTCTATCCCATCACAACTAATATTGAATTAAATGAAAACAATATTGACGAAAAAATAAATTTGATTAAGCAATACATAGACAACGAACGCAGAGCCTTAACCATCGCTCTTTACAATAATAAAGGAGGAGTAGGAAAAACTACAACAGCGATGAATCTTGCTGGAATTTTATCTCTGCCTCAAAAAAGTAGTGGTTATGGCAAAAAAGTTTTAGTTGTGGATTTTGATCCAAACCAAAAAGATCTGACTGATTTGCTGGCGATAGAACCAAGCAAAATAAGTCTATCAGAATGTCTGGGAACATTTAAAAATAAAGATTTCAATATTGAAGATGTTATTTCATCTTATAAGCTAAAGTTTGACAATAGAAAAACATATAAATTCTTTGATGTAATTTCAGCTGATGAAAAATTTTTGACTCAACCATCAGATGCGCCTTTTTATGCTGCTAGGGGAAACTTGAGACTTTTGCTAAGTCAAGTATCAAATAAATATGACTATATTATTATTGATGCACCACCGGGAGACAATTACTTTACGAAGGAAGCTATTGTTGCATCAGATGTTATTCTAATGCCATCTAAACATAATAGCTTAAGTTCTTTTAAAAATGCTGCAATGGCAATGCGATACATATTTCCAAAACTTGGTAGTGATCGGCGTGCCTTTTATCCTGAACTTGCTGATCCTACTCCTTTACCTATCTTTTTTAACGGAGAACAGACTACAAATGCTTCAAAAAGCTTGGCTCAACAAACAATCCTTAAAATAATCAAGACAGCAAAACAGGAAGATCAAATAGATTTAATAAATTTTTTCTTTCCCAGATATACAAACGTTCACAGAGATTTAAGCATTTTTGAAATTCCAAGTTATGCTTATATTTCATCGGCTGCATTTTCCCAGCGGCCGGCAGTTTTTACCAGTAAAGTAGCCCGTGGTTATTACCGACAATTAGTTGAGGAGTATTTTCTCTAATGAAACAAGAAATTGGCGCACTTTTGCATCTTTATATCGACGAAATTGAACCTCTATTTTCCATCGAAGCTCATCAATTTTTAATTAGTGGAGCAGCTAAAGCAATTAACGACGCTGGTAATCGTAATTGGATTCCTGTTATTGTCAAGCAAACTGGAGCAGAAAATTTTCAGGCGATCGCCAACATTTTTGTGTTAGCAGCGGCGCAAGAAGCAGGACTTGATAAGGTTTGGTGCATTATTGGAGATGAATCTGATTCAGTTCAAGAATGTTCTCAATTATTAAGTCAAGAAAAAACTCCAAGAATAAACTTAACTACTGCAACAAGAGACGAAATTAAATTAGGTTTAGGTTACTTAATCAGTCGTTCTAATAATCCTTTACCAGGGATTAAATTATCAACAGCTTTAGATAAAATTGATCAACCTGAAAGAAAGTACTGGGGAGAAGCTCTTAAAGAAATTACAGCTCTCAAATGTGGTATTACCGCTGGAAAAAAACTCAATATTTTTAAAGAAGTTTTTTACACCACACCTGAATCACTACCAGAAAACCACCCACTATTGTTAAATAAGTTGACCATAGCCAAACTTAAAGCTAAGGCTAAGGAGCAAGGTATTCCGGAATACACCAAGTTAAAAAAAGCAGAATTAGTTGCACTTTTAAGCCAAGACAGTTGACGAAGAAATTGATTGCTCTGATATCTTCTTTTACTTTAGACTTAAGGTTTTGTTTATTCCAAAAGGCGATCGCGGCAGAAGGCGAGGGTGCTGTAGAGATGGAAAGCCTTATCCCAATTAGTATCTTCCCGGCGGAGAAAAGGAATGTGGGGGTCCACGGATTTGAGTAATTCCTGAAAATCTAGTGCCGTTTCCGCAAACGCATTGAACTCCTTCCAAGCTGGTTTATCCGCTAAATTTGTCTGCCAGATGTGGCTCAGTTGTTGCCATTGTTGATGGGCCGTACCCTGTTGCCCATGGACAGATTTTTCATCATCTAGGCTAATGCCCTGGTTAAACTCGTAAATTTGGTCGCAAAAACGCAGAATTGTTTGGTGTTGCGGTAAATGTAAATCACAAATGTGGGCGTAATCTAAAATTTCCGTTTTGCGCTGGATTTTGCCCCGCACATTCACATCTACACATTCCTCAAAAATGGGCAATAAACCCTCCACCGTTTGACTGACATCTTGCCAAGTAAAGCTAAAAGTCCCCTCCTCCTCCCGACTAATGCGATAGGTAACCGTGACCACGGGGGACAAACTTTCAATGCGGAAAACGGGGAAAACTTTTAGGGCTAAAATATCAGCTAAAGCCACAGAAAAGCTAGGAATGGCCGCCGCCTGACATTGCTGATGGTAATAGTTCAACTCTCCGATCGCCCCAGTGCGATAGAGCCGCCAAGCCCGACTGGGTAACTGGAGCCGAGCCGTGTAGGGGTCCATGGCCATGATTTTGCCAAACTGTATTGCCTTGGCTTGTTTTTCCGCGGGGGGCACCGGTTCCAGCACAAAAATTCCCGCCGACTGGGCCTCCGGATTTGCCTTAGCCTCCTCAATGGCCGCCTGTTGTTCCGCCAGGGATTGAGCTGCTTCCGCTTGACGATGGGTATCAATGCGACCCAGCCCCGCCCTAATTTTGGCCACCAGTTGGGGACTGTGACTAATGACCAACAATTGCCGAAATTTTTCCTCCGCCCCGTTTAAATTTCCCTGGGCCTCCAGCAGGCGAGCTTGGTAATAGGCCGTCATGGGATTTTCCCAACTCTCCCCCTCCATCGCGGCCAACAGTTGTTCTGCTGTGGCCAGGTCGTGGCTGTCAATGGCGTCGGCAATGGCTTTATACATAGGGAAACAGGCCGAAAAATATTAGGTTTCCAACAGAGCAGTAAGCTGGGCTAGGGCAACGGTGGGGGCTGTCACCGCCCGCAAAATCCGTTTACCAAGGGATACGGGCTGAAACCCTTTGGCGATCGCCAGGGCGATTTCCTCATCCGTCCATCCCCCCTCTGGGCCAGTGGCCAATACCATTTGGGCCGGCAAACCACTCTGTTTCAAGTATGCCCCAAGCATAGGGCTATTTAAACGGGTCACACAGAGCAAAGCCAGGGTTTCGGGCCCCGTAACCTCTTCGACAAATTGACCAAACGTTAATGGAGGGGCCACCGGGGGTAACCATTGCCGCTCCGACTGTTCCGCCGCTTCCGTAACAATGCGTTGCCAACGCTCAAGTTTGTTTGGACTGGGCTTTAGCAGGGTGCGTTCCGTCAGCAAAGGCTGAAACGCTGTGGCTCCCAACTCCGTACAGGGGCGAATAATCTCCTCAAACCCACTGCCCTTGGGCAAGGCGATCGCCAAAGTCACCGCCAGGGGTAATTCATTCTGCTCACTGACCGCTTCTAATAATTGGGCTGTGCCATCATCCAAATCATTTAACTGGGCCCGCCATACCCCGCCACCACCATCCAACACCATGAAGCCATCACCCCTTTGCAGTCGTAACACCCGTTGGAGATAATGCCGCTGGGAAGCAGTCAGCATAACTGTGGCATCAGTAATTTGCTCTGGGGCAACGACCAAACGGTAGGCCATAGGACAGTAATTGAGGAATTTTTCCCCGCTAAAATCAATCCCCAAACGAGGGTGGAGGATAGGACAAATTGTACAATGGGCTTCTGGCATTGCCTCCCCAGGGCAGTGACCCAAGCACTAAGCAAAATTTTATGGCTTTTCGACCCCGCAAACGCTTTGGCCAACATTGGCTGAACCATCCACCAACTTTGCAGGCCATTGTGGCGGCGGCAGATATCCAACCCGGCGATCGTCTCTGGGAAATTGGCCCGGGCATGGGGGTTTTGACTAAACAATTATTAGCAACGGGCAATCCCCTGGTGGCGGTGGAGTTAGACCGGGATTTATGTCTTAAATTACGCAAAAAATTAGGGCAACGGGAAAATTTTCTGCTTTTGGAAGGGGATGTCTTAAAACTAGATTTAAACAACTTATTACAGGATTTTCCCCAATTTTCAGCCCCGAATAAGGTAGTGGCCAACATTCCCTACAACATCACCAGTCCCATTCTGGAACTACTACTGGGCACCATCCAAAAAACCCGATCGCCTAGTTTGGCCACCATTGTTTTATTAGTACAAAAAGAAATTGCAGAACGATTAACCGCCCAATCCAGCACTAAAGCCTACGGGGCCCTGTCGGTGCGGATGCAATACCTCGCCCGGGTGGATTGGATTGTGGATGTACCCCCCAAAGCCTTTACCCCGCCGCCCAAAGTAGATTCCGCTGTTATTCGCTTAACTCCCTACCCCGTAGATCAGTTACCAGGCGATCGCCGTTTATTGGATCAACTCCTCCGGCTGGGGTTCGCCAATCGCCGTAAAATGTTACGCAATAACCTCAAGGGATTAATCGCCCCGGAACAGTTAACTACTGTGTTAGAACAGTTAGCCTTGCCGAGCACTGCCCGGGCGGAAGACTTGAGCTTAGAACAGTGGCTAGAGTTAACTAATTTGTTGCCGACTTTCTTATCCCCAACCTGATGCATTCCTACACCCTCCATGCCCCCGCCAAAATTAATCTTTTCCTCGAAATTCTTGGCGATCGCCAAGCAAATTATGGCTATCACTGACGGCGGATCAAGTTTTGCTAGAAAGTTTTAGATTTATGTTTGTAGTTCTTACAGTTATGGGATCTTTAATCCAGCCTTTCGAATAGATTAAAATTAAATTCTAGCAACCTATGCCAGCCAAAGATATTTTCCATGACTGTGTTAAAAATGCTTTGATTAAGGAAGGATGGACGATCACGGAAGACCCCCTGAGCTTGAAAATAGGCAAAAAGGATCTGTTTGTTGATTTGGCGGCGGAAAAGTTGCTTATTGCAGAAAAACAGAATCGCAGAATTGCGGTAGAGATTAAAAGTTTTATTGGTACATCGGAGGTGGAAGACCTTAAAAATGCCTTAGGTCAATATATTCTTTATGAAAAAATCATCAAAAAGCAATCTCTTGGTCGAGTTTTGTATCTTGCCATTAGGGACGCTATTTATAGAAAATTATTTATGGAGGAGATTGGCCAAATTTTACTAGAAGAAAACACAGTTAAATTAATTGTCTTTAATCCTGAAGAAGAGGTAATTGTCCAATGGATAGGCTAGCTAAACATCGTCAAATTATTGAGAAAGTCCTAACTCCCTATGCCAATATTTCCTATACTAACGCCGAAATTCAAAATCGTCTTGTCATTGATGAAACCCGTGATCAATACCTAATTATTTCCGAAGGTTGGCAACGGAACCAACGCTACCATAGTGTTCTAATTCATCTGGAAATTATTGACGGTAAGCTCTGGATTCAGTGTGATAACACAGAGGATGGTATTGCCACAGAACTCGTCAGTTCAGGTATTGCCAAAGAAGAAATTGTCCTCGGCTTCCATGAGCCACAAATACGCCCCTATACTGGTTTCGCCGTTGCTTAGAAAAAGATCAAATTAGGATTCGCCAATCGCCGTAAAATGTTAAGCGAGATAACTTGAGTGGTTAGATTTAACTGATTTATTGCCCCTCTTTCACCCCCAACCTGATGCATTCCTACACCCTCCACGCCCCCGCCAAAATCAATCTTTTCCTCGAAATTCTTGGCGATCGCCCCGACGGCTTCCACGAATTGGTGATGGTATTGCAGAGCATTGCCCTGGGGGATGAAATTACCGTGCGGGCCAACGGCACTGATGACATCCGCCTCAGTTGTGGGGACAGTCCCCTGGCCAACGATGCCACTAATTTGGCCTACCGAGCGGCCCAGTTGATGATTAACCATTTTCCCCAGGCCCATAGTCAGTATGGCGGCGTGGATATTACCCTGACCAAACACATTCCCATGGCGGCGGGGTTAGCAGGCGGTTCGGCCGATGCGGCGGCGGTGTTAGTGGGTTTAGACCTGCTCTGGAATTTGGGTTTAACCAGGCCGGAATTGGAACAGTTAGCGGCCCAACTGGGTTCTGACATTCCCTTCTGCATTGGGGGCGGCACGGCGATCGCCACTGGGCGGGGGGAAATCCTTGACCCCTTACCGGACGGGGATTGCTTCTGGGTGGTGTTGGCCAAACACCGTTCTCTGGAAGTTTCTACCCCCTGGGCCTACCAAACCTATCGCCAACAGTTTGGCAAAAATTACTTAAACGATGACCAATCCCAACGGGCTCGGCGTAAATCCATCCATGCGGGGCCCCTCCTCCAGGGCATTCAGCACCGCAACCCAGGGCAAATTGCCAGCCATATCCATAATGATTTGGAAAAAGTTGTGTTACCCGCCCATGAAGCTGTGGCCCAGTTACGGCAGGCCTTACAGTCCGCGGGGGGATTGGGTACCATGATGTCCGGCTCTGGCCCCAGCGTCTTTACCCTCTGTCAGGATCAGGCGGCCGCAGAACGGGTGTTGGCGATCGCCAAAGAAAAATTAAGCGACCCCGATGTGGATTTTTGGTTAACCCACACCATCGGCCATGGCATTCAAATTATCGATCACTGAAATTGGGCACTGAATCAGATCAACCAATTCCGCGAAAATTCTCCCTGGGGTAGGATAACCTAACAGGGTTTTAACCCCAGATTGCCCGCCCTACCTCAATTCAGCATGGATATTAAGCATGGCTTTGTGGACTCCATTGGCCACACCCCCTTGATTCGCCTCAACAGTTTCAGTGACGAAACCGGCTGTGAAATTTTAGGCAAAGCGGAATTTCTCAACCCCGGTGGCTCCGTCAAAGACCGGGCGGCCCTGGGCATTATTGAAACGGCGGAAAAGCAAGGCCAGCTTAAACCCGGCGGCACCGTGGTGGAAGGCACAGCGGGCAACACCGGCATTGGTTTGGCCCATATTTGCAATGCCAAAGGCTATAAATGCTTAATCGTCATTCCCGACACCCAATCCCAGGAAAAAATTGACCTACTGCGTACCCTCGGCGCAGAAGTGAGGACAGTGCCAGCGGTGCCCTACCGAGACCCCAACAATTACGTCAAACTATCCGGGCGCATTGCCGCAGAACTGGATAATGCCATCTGGGCCAATCAATTTGATAATTTGGCTAACCGTGAAGCCCACTACCACACCACTGGCCCGGAAATTTGGCAACAAACGGACGGCAAAGTGGATGCCTGGGTAGCAGCTACGGGCACTGGGGGCACCTATGCAGGAGTAGCCCTGTACCTCAAGGAACAGTCCGCAGCGGTGCAATGCGTGGTGGCGGACCCTATGGGCAGTGGCCTGTATAGCTTCGTTAAAACCGGGGAAATTAACCCCAGCGGTAATTCCATCACTGAAGGCATTGGCAACAGTCGCATCACCGCCAATATGGAAAATGTGCCCATTGACGATGCGGTGCAAATTGATGACCCGGAAGCGTTGCGGGTGGTGTACCAACTGCTACGACAGGATGGCCTCTTTATGGGCGGCTCCGTGGGCATTAATGTGGGGGCGGCCTATGAGTTGGCCAAAAAGCTAGGGCCAGGGCACACTATTGTTACCGTGCTTTGTGACGGAGGAGCCCGTTACCAATCCCGTCTGTACAACGGGGAATGGCTGGCCAGTAAGGGTTTAACCGTTCCAGATTAGTTTCGGCGCCGAGGCTCTTACTTTTTATCGGGGAACGGGGCCCATAGTGCTCCATTTGATCGTCGCCATGGAAAAAATTGGTCTAGCAATCTATGCCTTTGGAAACTGCCAAAATTTTTCAGCTTAGGTTAACCGAAAATATTCTCGGTGATAGGCCATGGCGATCGTTTTTCAGCTAATTATCCTGGCCATAGGTTTCGTCCTCTTTCACCGCATGGGTTGGAGTTATCTCCAAGCTCTAGCTCAATACCAACCACTGCCTCCCGGTAAAAGGGGGCGATCGGGTCAAAAGGTCTATGTGGAAGGAATGTATGGTTCAGGAACCATTTTACGGTCTCCCATTGCCCAGGAAGTTTGCCTCCGCTGGCGGGTTATCGTCACCGAAAAACAAGGTAAAAACAGCATTAGCCGCCTCGACCATGGTTCCTACGGAGTGGAAAATTTTGTCATTCTACGCCGGGGCGATCGCCGTTCCTTTCTAGTTGAGCAGCAACCGGACACTGTGCTGAAGCAGATCCATGACCTGGGGGGTCACCATGGCCCCAAACATCAATACCAACAAAACTTGCTTTGGCAGAGTAATCATCCCCAGATGGTGGAGTTTTTGCAGAACAATGGCATTAGCCCTGATAACTGGTTGGGGGTGCGGCGTTCCCTCACCGTCACTGAACTATTTTGGCGCACTAACGATCCTATTTTTGTCTTCGGTGAACTGACAGAACAAGAAGGACAGTGGTGCCTGAAAGCCCATTTGCTCAGCGACCAATCCGTGGAAAAACTCAGGCGGGTGCCTAGTCTATTCCTGTTAATTGGTGTGGTTATTCTCTTTTTTGCCGGCTTGGGGATGTTCAACCCTTGGCGCTGAACCTTATCCCAACGCTTAGTAATGGCAGTGACTGGTTTACCCAACGGGCATTATCGGGCCGCTACCCCCTCACTGCGGGCGGCCAACTGCACCGCACTGGCCACGGTGGTGGCAACTCGATTGTCAAAAACCGAAGGAATAATATGCTCACTATCTAGGGTGTTGCTGTGCACCAAAGAGGCGATCGCCTTGGCCGCTTCAATGCACATGCTGGTGGTGATGATACTAGCCCGACAGTCAATGGCTCCCCGAAAAACTCCCGGAAAAGCGAGCACATTGTTAATTTGGTTGGGGTAATCACTGCGCCCTGTGGCAATGACCGCCGCATCCTCCTGAATTAATTCCGGTTGAATTTCCGGGATGGGATTGGCCATGGCAAACACAATCGGGTCTTTGGCCATGGATTGCACCATTTCCCTGGTCACTACCCCCGGCGCACTCACCCCTAAAAAGACATCGGCTCCGGCCATGGCATCGGCCAGGGTGCCTTCCGCCTCCACCGCAAAGCCCTGTTTTTTGCTGTTTAAATCGGTGCGATGTTTACCCACAATGCCCTTGGAATCGCAAATCCAAATATTTTCTGCCCCGGATTCCTGCAGCAATTCGGCGATCGCCAACCCGGCGGCCCCAGCGCCGTTGATGACAATGCGTACCTTAGCCATGGCCTTACCGACAAACTTCAGCGCATTGAACAGGGCAGCCAGGGTAACAATGGCAGTGCCATGTTGGTCGTCGTGAAATACGGGGATATTTAATTCTTTTTTGAGGCGGGCTTCAATTTCAAAGCAGCGGGGAGCGGCAATATCTTCCAAATTAATCCCCCCAAATACCGGGGCGATCGCCTTAACGGTGCGGATAATTTCCTCCGTATCCTGGGTGGCCAAACAGATGGGAAACGCATCTAGTTGGGCAAATTCTTTGAACAGCATTGCTTTCCCTTCCATCACTGGTAAGGCCGCTTCTGGCCCCAGGTTGCCCAATCCCAACACCGCACTGCCATCGGTCACCACCGCCACCGTATTACTTTTGATGGTCAGGGAGTAAACCTTATCCGGGTCCTCGGCGATCGCCCGGCAAATGCGCCCCACCCCAGGGGTATAGGCCATGGCCAACTCCGACTGGGAAGTGAGGGGAATGCGACTGACAACGCTAATTTTTCCCTGGCGATGCAAATCAAAGGTGCGGTCAGATACTTTCAGTAATTTGACATTATCCAGAGCCTTCACCGCCCCAATAATTTTTTCCGCATGCTCACTGCTCGAAGCATCCACGGAAATTTCCCGGCGGGTGAGCTTAAGATTACTTTCAATCAAGGAAATTTGCCCAAAACTTCCCCCCGCATCGGCGATCGCCTGGGTAACGCTGGCCAAGGTGCCGGCATGGTTGGGTAGCTCCAACAGGAGGCTGACGCTATAACTCGGATTGGGGGTAAGGCTAACCATAGGGCGATCGAAAAAAGGTTGAAAAGCAAAAATCGATAATCTCAGGCGGCGTTTGGGTACGCAGTCTCTCCTCGATTATGCTTGATCTGTGACCTTTGCTTACCGAGGTTTGCCCTGGCTGTCAGGGTTTGCCTATCTATCCAGCCCTAGCAATCTCTCCCCAGGACCGTTTCCCGTTCGATTCCCTTTTATGCAAAATTCCCCCGCCTCTTCCCGTTGGCAATTCATCAAGGAAAATATTCCCCTGCTCGTTGTGGCCCTGCTGTTGGCCCTGCTACTGCGTTTCTTTGTGGCGGAACCCCGCTACATTCCCTCCGACTCCATGTTGCCCACCCTCGAACAAGGCGATCGCCTGGTGGTGGAGAAAATTTCCTACCATTTCCATCCTCCCCAGGTGGGGGACATCATTGTGTTCCATCCGCCGGAGTTGTTGCAGGTGCAGGGCTACGACGGCAATCAAGCCTTTATCAAACGGGTCATTGCCATGCCTGGACAAACGGTAGCGGTGAATAATGGCATTGTCTACCGGGATGGACAACCCCTGGAAGAGAAATATATTTTGGAGCCGCCCCAATATAATTTGCCCGCCGTGCAGGTGCCAGAAGGTCAAGTGTTTGTCATGGGGGACAACCGCAACAACAGCAACGATTCCCATGTGTGGGGATTTTTACCCCAGGAAAACATCATCGGCCATGCCCTATTTCGCTTTTTTCCCGCCAGCCGTTGGGGGCAACTGACCGGCCCGGAATCATCGGTAGCCTAATCGACTCAGTTGCCAACTTTTTACTCAGTTTGTCGTTGGGCGATCGCCGTGAGCTCATTGGCATCAAGAATGGTAATCTTGCCTCCCCGTTGGTCGGTAAGGTACCTATTGCCAAACCAAAAAATGGGGCGGGAACTGCTCCCCAGCAAGAGCCAAAGTTTAATTCCAAATTGCAACCATTGTCTTCGAGGTTTTTATGGTCAACACCATTCTTTCCCTACAACCATCATCCACTCAATTACAAAGTCACATTGAGTATCCCCAGGCCGGCATCCTGAGTAAAGTACTACTCCAAGACCGGGTTTGTCAGTACACGCTTTTTTGTCTAGCGACAGGCACCGACATCTCAGAACACAGCACTCCCCGTAACGCCGTCGTGCAATGTCTGGAAGGCACAGGAGAACTGAGCTTGGACGGCCAAAACATTACCCTGGAACCAGGCGTGTGGGTGGTGATGCCGGCCAATGCGCCCCATGCTCTCAAAGCGACGTCCAACTTGGCCTTTTTACTTACCCTCAGTCAGCCCTAGACCCCAATCTGACCAACGGTTCTCTATTCCCATAGCGCAACAAAAAAGTTCAACCAGCTCGGAAAAAGCCCTAAGGCCAAGGGGAATCCTGGCAAAGATAGGGATCATGCCCAGGCGATCGCCGTTTGGTCGGCCCAGGGTTCGTCAATGGTGTTAGGATCTGCTGAGAAGAAGAAACGTCATAGCACATAAGGAAAACACGTTAAATGCAAGAGTTTGACAAGTCCATATCCTTCGACGGACGGGATATAAGACTCAAAATGGGAACCCTAGCTCCCCAAGCAGGAGGTTCAGTCCTCATTCAATCCGGTGATACAGCGGTGTTGGTCACGGCGACCAGAGCTAAAGGAAGGGATGGCATTGATTTTCTACCCCTAACGGTGGACTACGAAGGACGACT
Organism: Synechocystis sp. FACHB-383; assembly: GCF_014698605.1. NCBI lineage: Bacteria > Bacillati > Cyanobacteriota > Cyanophyceae > Synechococcales > Merismopediaceae > Synechocystis > Synechocystis sp. FACHB-383. The sequence continues at coordinate 52,438 of NZ_JACJTJ010000023.1, forward strand.
CTATGCCGCAGGTCGTATTCCGGGCGGTTTTTTGCGGCGGGAAGGCCGACCCCCAGAAAAGGCCACATTAATTAGCCGCCTCATTGATCGTCCTTTACGTCCCCTGTTTCCCCATTGGCTCAGGGATGAACTACAAATAGTTGCCACTACCCTTTCCATGGACGAGGAAGTTCCCCCCGATGTTTTGGCTGTGACAGGGGCTTCGGTGGCGGTCATTCTAGCCAAAATTCCCTTCAAAGGTCCCATGGCCGCAGTGCGGGTAGGTCTAGTGGGGGATGATTTCATTATTAACCCCACCTATCGAGAGGTCTATAACGGAGATTTGGACTTGGTGGTGGCTGGTACCCCCGCCGGTATTGTCATGGTAGAAGCTGGAGCGAACCAGTTACCAGAACAGGACATCATCGAAGCGATTGATTTTGGCTATGAAGCAGTACAGGATCTGATCAACGCCCAGCAGGAATTGATGACAGATTTGGGCATCACCCTGGCTACCTCTGAGCCTCCCTTGGTCAATACCACGGTGGAACAGTTCATCGAAAGTAAAGCCGCCCCAAAAATTATCACTGTACTTGGTAAATTTGACCTGGGTAAAGATGGTAGGGACGCCGCCCTCGATGAAATTAAAGCCAGTGAAGTGGAAGCGGCGATCGCCGAATTGCCGGAAACCGATCCCGTCAAACAGAGTGTGGAAGAAGACCCCAAACTAGTGGGCAATCTCTACAAAGCATTGACCAAAAAGTTAATGCGCAAACAGATTGTCGAAGAAGGGGTACGGGTAGACGGCCGCAAACTCGAACAGGTACGACCCATTAGCTGTGAAGTGGGCTTTCTGCCCCGGCGGGTCCATGGTAGTGGTTTATTTAACCGGGGTTTAACCCAGGTACTATCCCTCGCCACCCTTGGTTCCCCAGGTGATGCCCAGGATCTAGCGGACGACCTCCATCCCGAGGACGAAAAGCGCTATCTCCACCATTACAACTTTCCCCCCTACTCTGTGGGTGAGGCCCGCCCCATGCGCTCCCCTGGCCGCCGGGAAATTGGCCACGGTGCTTTAGCAGAACGGGCCATCATACCAGTACTCCCCCCCCAGGAAGACTTTCCCTATGTGGTGCGGGTGGTATCGGAAGTTCTGTCTTCCAACGGTTCCACCTCCATGGGCTCCGTTTGTGGTTCCACCCTTGCCCTGATGGATGCCGGGGTACCGATCAAAAAACCCGTCAGTGGCGCCGCCATGGGCTTGATCAAAGAAGGGGATGAAATTCGTATTCTCACCGATATTCAGGGCATTGAAGATTTCCTTGGGGATATGGATTTCAAAGTAGCTGGTACCGATTCCGGTATCACCGCCCTGCAAATGGATATGAAAATTGATGGTCTGAGCATGGAAGTAGTCTCTAAGGCCATCATGCAAGCCCTCCCCGCCCGGCTCCATATCCTCGACAAAATGTTAGCCACCATCCGGGAGCCCCGTCCCGAGTTGTCTCCCTTTGCGCCCCGGTTATTGACCCTGAAAATCGAGCCCGAACATATCGGCATGGTCATTGGGCCCGGTGGTAAAACCATTAAGGGCATCACCGAACAAACCAGTTGCAAAATCGACATTGCCGACGATGGTACTGTTACCATTGCCTCCAGCGAAGGGGAACGGGCAGAACGGGCTCGGCAGATGATTTACAACATGACCCGCAAACTCAACGAAGGGGAAGTGTACCTCGGTCGTGTGACCCGAATCATTCCCATTGGGGCTTTTGTGGAAGTGCTACCTGGAAAAGAAGGCATGATCCATATTTCCCAATTAACGGAAGGCCGGGTCGGCAAAGTGGAAGACGAAGTGGGCGTGGGTGATGAGGTCATTGTCAAAGTACGGGAAATTGACAGTAAAGGCCGCTTAAACCTGACCCGCTTGGGTATCCACCCCGATGAAGCGGCGGAAGCCCGTCGTAACGTCAGCCGGGGCTAAGTTAACTTGCTTGTGGGGGTTTAGGGCTAATTGGCCTATTGCCAATAGGGGTCAGACCTAAATTGATTTTGGGTTTGACTCTCCCAACGCCACTGATTACAAGCCAATGAGCCGCAACTGTTTTGCCTAACTTGACCAAGTAAGCTGATATCATCCCGATCCCCTGGGTATCCGAACTTAGGGGATTTGCTTTGGTATTTACTCCGAGTTTTTATTGACACTGTTTTTTCCCATGGCCCATTCTTTTCCCCATAAACAAATTGGCGTAGCGGTAATTATCAATGACCAAGGCCAAGTATTGATCGATCGCCGTCCGGTGGGGGGATCCTTTGGGGGGCTGTGGGAATTTCCTGGGGGTAAACTGGAGCCGGGGGAAACCGCCGCCGAATGTATTGCACGGGAAGTGCGGGAAGAAATTGCCATTGAAGTGGCAGTGGGGGAATCCCTGCTCACCATTGACCATACCTATCCCCAGGTGCGACTAACTTTGTATGTCCATCTCTGTCAGTATTTATCGGGGCAACCCCAAACCATTGCCTGTGAAGAAGTACGCTGGGTGGCGATCGCCGATTTAGGGGAGTATCGTTTTCCCAAGGCTAATGGGGAAATTATTCAGGCCCTGCGCCAAAAGTTTCTGAAATAAACGGGTCGGTCAATCCAGGTCTTCAATAATTTTGCGACAAAAAAGCGGGCGATGTAGAGGAGTTGCACCATACTGCCTTAACCCTTGGCGATGGTTGGCCGTGCCATAACCTTTATTGCTAGCCAGGTCGTAATGGGGAAAGCGTTCTGCTAAACGGGTAATTAAACTATCCCGCCAAACCTTAGCTAAAATGCTAGCGGCACCGATTAGCAAAGATTTACCATCTCCCCCGGTAATGGCCATTTGGGCAGAAACAATGCGGGGTAACCTGTCTCGCCCATCCACCAACACATAGGCCGGCATAACGGGCAATTTCTGCACCGCTCTCTCCATGGCCAACAAACTAGCTTGACGAATATTAATCCGTTCAATAGTGGGCACATCGGCAAAGCTAATGCCATAGCTGTGGAGATAGGGGGGCAATGCCTGGGCCAACTGGGCACGACGTTGGGGAGACAGTTTTTTACTATCCTTCACCCCCAAAGCCTGTAACTGGTCAATGGCTTCGATGGGAACTAGCACCGCCGCCGCCACCACCGGCCCAAATAAAGCTCCCCGCCCCACTTCATCCACCCCCGCCACCAGGCGATCGCCGGATAGTCCTTGGCTCTCCTGCCACCATTGGCGATCGTTGTAACAACTGGGAGAGTAAATCAAGCTAATACCTACTCCGCCGAAGAACGCCGCCGTCTTCTGCCAGGACGTTTTTTCGTTTCCGTGGGAGCAGATACCTCCGCCACCACAGCAGATGAAGCTTCATCATCGAGTTGGGGCAAGTCAACTTTTTCCTGAGCTACCGTTTCGTCTACTGATTGCTCAATAACTGGGGCTGTGGCCTCAGATATAATCGTCGGCCCATCACTGGGGACATCATCGGGACTATTATCGCCATTGTCCACCGCTGTAATGACCGTATTAACCTGACTGCCATTACCATTGTTATTTTCCTCCCGGGCCGTACCCGCAGTAACCACCGAAACCACAAAGGAGCGGGGGTCCTGGTCAGCGTATTCCGTTTTGACCAGGGGAGAAATTCCCATGCGGGCATAAATGTCCTGTTCCAAAGTTGTCATGGTGACATCCACCGGAACCAACGTTTTTTCCACTCGACGGGACGGCCGCTCACGACGGGGAGGGGCAGTGCCACTGGCCTTTTCCTTGGTAGGGCTGGGGCTAGTGCCAGTGCTCTTACTGCGGGCAACCCCCACGGACTTAGTATTTTCCTTTTCAGAAAAGTCCGAGCCTCGACGACGGCGACGACGGCGGTTATTATCCCGATCGCCTTGCTCTTGATAATTAGGATGGAAGAGTAAGTCCAGAGGGCTAGATATTTTCGCTTCTTCCTTCTTCGGCGGCTCACTGACCTTGGCAGTGGGGGGAGAGAGAATTGGTTTTTCCACCAACCGGGGGGGAATGCTACTACTGACCGCTGTGGGAACCAAGGAAACAAAACCCTTTTCGCCAGGGAGTTCCACCAAATGGCCTAAACCACCACACTCAGGACAGGTCTGGCCAAACAGTTCATACAAATTCTGTCCCTGGCGCTTACGGGTCAACTCCACTAGCCCCAACTCCGTCAACTGGGCAATCTGGGGCCGGGCTTTGTCGGACTCCAAACAACGGTTGAAATGCTCCAAAAGTTGTAGTTGATCCTTATGGGTGTCCATGTCAATAAAGTCGACAATGATTACCCCACCAATATTTCTTAGCTTCAACTGGCGGGCAATTTCCGTGGCCGCTTCATAGTTAGTCCAGAGCACCGTTTCCCGGGAATTGGCCGAATGGGTAAAGGAACCAGAGTTAACGTCAATGACCGTCAAAGCTTCCGTCGGTTCAATAATTACATAACCCCCCGAGGGCAGATCCACCCTGGGCTTGAGGGCTTCCCGGATGGTGGCATTGACTCGAAAATACTCCAGAATACTGAGGGATTCCCGGTGACAATCAATTAAAACCCCCTCCGGCAAACGACCTTGGTCCCAGTTCATCAACTGTTGTTTGATCCGTTTCATCCCCGCCGGGGTATCCACCACAATGCGATTCACTTCGCTGGAATACATATCCCGCAGCACTCGCTTGATGAAATCATCATCCCGGTCTAGGAGCATGGGGGCACTACGGGTCATGGCCTGTTGTTGCACCAACTCCCATTGCTTTTGCAGATTTTCCAAATCTTCGATAATTGCATCTTCCGGCACATCTTCCGCTTCCGTCCGCACCAGTAGTCCCATGCCCGGTGGCTTGATCAACACCGCCAAAGCCCTTAAACGACTGCGTTCCTCCTCCCGGTTAATGCGGCGGGAAAGATTAACTCCCCGACCATAGGGCATCAACACCATGTAACGCCCTGGCATACTGATATTTCCAGTCAGGCGGGGGCCTTTATTCCCGGTGGGTTCTTTCATCACCTGCACCAACACCCTCTGTTGGGGAGCTAAAAGTTCCGAAATGGAACCGGCGGTGCGTCTTAATCTAACTGGGCCTAGGTCACTGACGTGGATAAAGCCATTTTTCTCGGTGTCCCCAATGTTAATAAAAGCGGCGTCAATGCTGGGCAGAATATTGTCAACTAAGCCTAAATAAATATCTCCCACCTGTTGGCTGCCCGTGGACACCACCAATTCTTGAATTTGATCCTTCCAAAAAACAGCAGCAACCTGATGTTTTTCAGCAATGACAATTTGTTTTGGCATAAATATATTCCTCAAAAGGCCATCCCAAAGCCGTCCCAGTGGTGTGGACAGGGGCAAGGTGGCCTACAGAAAAATGTTGTAATGTTGGACATGGGGTGAACTGAATATTTTCCTCTCTAGGGTCAACCTACCCTCCCGCCCAGTGAACTACTCCCGTCATCCCCATGGCTATAGTTGTGACTGTTTTTTGCCACCACAGCTTCCTGATCGGGTGTGAGCAGGAACTTTTGGGGGGACATGGATTACGGTCAGCTTGCTGGAGAAAGCCGTAGATATTCCCAGGGAAACGCCCAGGGGACAGCCGCCCATCGCACGGACGGGGGAGATAGATAGGCAAGAGTATTGGAGGCAGTTTAAGACGGAAAAAACTATCTGTTTTTCTGCACCGCAAGAACGACAACCGGTAACGATTAGAAAAGAAGAATCGGGGGCTGCTTACGGCGATTCACTACAGGGGCATAACTTTTGCTGGTTATCCCTGGATCAATGCCAATGATTACATCGGACATCGAACCTGAGGGTTTGGAGTCCCTCTCAAAATAACCCGGGCATTGTCAAAAGAAATAAACCTGATGCCCAAGAAATTTAAACTGAATATAACCTGAAATGGTAGCCTTTAGCAAGAAACCCCGGCTCTCTAGGCCAGTTGCCTACCCAGCCCGATGACGATCCACCTTATCCAAGGCCGCCTCTAATCCTTCATCCAGGGCACCATCCCCCACAATGGACCGCACTCCTTCCAAGGTGGAAAGAATGTTACGGGGGTCGAGGAACATTACCTTGCTGCTGTCACTACTGCCGATCGCCGTACCCATGTTGAGGTATTGCTGGGCCAGAAGAAATTGCAGAGCCTCCCTGGCATGGTTATCGGAACTCAATTTTTCCGTAAGGATACTGAGGGCCTCCGCTGTAGCCTTAGCTTCCAACACTTTTTTCTGTTGTTCCGCTTCTGCATTGAGGATAGCCGCTTTTTTCTTAGCCTCCGCTTCTAACACCCGAGCTTGGGCATCCCCCTGGGCTGAGTTGATGGCGGAATCCCGTTGACCTTCGGAAGTAAGAATAGCCGCCCGTTTTTTTCTCTCTGCGGTCATTTGCAGTTCCATGGAATCCAACACTGCTTTAGAAGGCATAATGTCCCGTAATTCCACCCTAGTAACTTTTACCCCCCAAGGGTCAGTGGAAATGTCTAGTTCCCGCAGTAGTAATTCGTTGATTTCGGTGCGGGCGGTGAAAGTTTGATCTAATTCCAGTTTGCCAATTTCAGAGCGGATTTGGGTCAACACCAAGTTCACCATGGCGGACTGTAAATTTTCCACCTTGTAATAGGCTTTCTCCATATCGATAATGCGCCAATAGACCACAGCATCGGCGGTAATGGCCACGTTATCTTTGGTAATACAGGACTGGGGGGGAATGTCGATGACCTTTTCCCTGGTGGTTTGCTTAAAAACGACCCGATCCAAAATAGGAACCGTAAAATTCAGCCCTGGGGTAAGTTTTTTGTTGTAACTTCCCAGCCGTTCCACTAGAAATTCATTTTTTTCATTAACAATTTTGACCGAAGTACCGATCGCCGATCCGAAGAAGACGAGAAAGAAGAGAAAAAAGGCTTCCATGGTTTAGCTCCGCTGTGACTGGGGAAAGGGGAAAGTTGGGGACAATGTCAGTAAAATCAACAATCAATCAGTGAAAAAAGACGAAAGGGTAGAAAATTTGCTCTATAGGACCAGCCATTGACCGGAGGGTGTGATGGCAAGGCTAGAGTTGAATTTGAAACTGATCCTCAGGGGGTTGGAAAGGTTCGTCCTGGTCTCCTGGTAGGGCCTGACTGGGTAGATCTTGAATATGAATTTCCTGTCGTTGCTGTTCGTTGAGAGTGATGGGCTCCAGGGTTCCCTCGCCAGTATTCAACTGGTACGCTTCAGAAACCAGGGCACTAGGACAACATTGGGGGTCTCCCTGCTGGTGTTTGAGAATGTTGAGGCGGATTTGGCCATTTTTAATGACTAAACTTTGTACCCGCACTCGATCGCCAAGGAAATAGGTGTTGGGGTTGGCGATCGGTCCATCGGGCCCATCGGTCACCACTGCGAGGTAAATCAGTTCTTCTGGGCCCACCGCACTGTCCCAGCGTAAAATCACCGCCGTATCCTGGTCGCCGTCTTGGTCCACGTCCCCAAGGGCAATGGGCTTAATCAAATTGAGGTTAAAGGTTCCGCCGGTGAACACACCGTTGTTGAGGGGGTATGTGCCCTGGTCGGGAATGCTATAGCTCAGGTTTTTCAACACATCCACCGTCAAAGGGGCAGAGCTATTCTGGGCGATCTCCAGGGGGGGCCTTAAAGGGGTTGCCATTACCAGGGACCCCAGAGCCTCCCCTCCCACCAGGGCAGTGAGTAAACCTAAACTTATTGAACCAATCCTATTAGCCATTGTCTCAATCCTTTGGGAAATTTCTCTGAACATTGTGCCCAGACAGAAGCACTTTCCTAGGGCAAAAGGACAGTTTTGCAGTGGTTTTTGTTGCCCTCTTTGCCATTCTAAAGGCATGGTAGCACGACCCCTGGGGACAGTAGCAGGGGAACGTTCGTGGTGAGCATCTGCCCCACCTGGGCCTTTGTTAAGCTGTAGAATTGCCTAAACTGTCCTGCCATCTAGTGTCTATGGTTGTCGATTCTGTGCCCGATTCATCTACCTTTGTGGGAAAAACCATTCGTCCCGTGGCCGCCGTTTCCATCCATGGCATTGTCTTCGACGGAGATCGTCTGTTGGCTGTGGACAGCAAAAATGGTTACCTGTTGGAAATCGATCCCTACACCAACAACACTAAGTTACTCAACGGTCAGTACTGGCAGGAATTTATCGGGGCCACCGGCCTGGCGATCGCCGACGGGCAGCTATGGTTTAGCTCAGGACAGTATGTTTACACCTGTAATCTGGAAGGGGAAGACCTGAAGCCAGAGGTATTTGCCTGGTTTGACGACCCGGTCAATGGGGTGGCCATCTGGGGCAGCACTGTGTACATCACCTGCCATAAGCGGGGCCACATTTTGGTGTATGGCAGGGACACCCGCAAGCTAGTGGCCACTTTTTACAGTCCCGGCATCGGCGTGGAAAACATTACCGTGCGGGGGGAAGAACTGTGGGTCTGTGACAGTGCCGAACAAAGTGTTTATTGCCTTGATCGGGCCACCGGGGAAATTAATTTTAGCCTGATTACCCCCTTTGAAAGCCCCACTGGTCTGGCTTTTTACAACGATCAAGCTGGAGAAAAGGCAACCCTCTATGTGGCCTATGTGCAACAGGAACCCTACGTCCGGGATAACCCCAACGCCGATCCCAACCACGAGCTGATGTATCGGGAAACCACCTTCATCCATCCTCTCTATTTCTACAACGATACCCACAAGCGTTGTACCTTTTCCAACGGTTACTTGGTGGAGATGCGCTACGTTGAGGAACTGGCCCCCCTGGACCCCGTTGATTTAAAACAGGTGGAATGGCGCATGGCCCTGCCGGCGGCCACCCCCCGACAAAGAATTCGCAAAATCGAATCGGTGGGTTTACCCTTTAGCCGTATTGATGATGTCAACGGGCAAAAAGTGGCTGTGTTCGAGTTTGACCAGCTTGATTTGGATAGTCGGGCCGTGTTTGGTTGGCGGGTGGAAATGGAAGTATGGGGCATTAAATATCGCCTGAAACCCAGTGATTGCGAGCATCTTCCCGCCTTACCCGAAGGCTTTGCTGACCGTTATCTAGTGGATAACGATAACCTCAGCATGGAAACCGATATTATTATCCGGGCCGCGGCCGAGGCGATCGGTCGGGAAACCAACAGCCTCCGTAAGATGTTCAATATCCGGAACTACGTCTACGATCGCCTTTCCTATGGCATTAAGCCCCACATTGATACTCCCGACTTAGCCCTACGGCGGGGGGTGGGGTCCTGCGGGGAATACGTGGGGGTTTTGTTAGCCCTGGCCCGGTTGAATGGCATTGCCTGTCGCACCGCTGGCCGCTATAAATGTCCGCCCCATCCCCTCCAGCGTAATTTGCCCATGGAACCGGACTTCAACCATGTTTGGTTTGAATTTTATCTGCCCGGCATCGGTTGGTTGCCTATGGAATCTAATCCCGACGACACCAATGATGGTGGCCCGTACCCCACCCGTTTCTTTATGGGTCTGGCTTGGTACCACGCTGAAACCGCCAAGGATGTGCCCTTTGAGCAGCTACTGAGTCAGGGTATTCCCGTCAATAAACAGGTGGTTTCCATTGGCGAACTGGCCATCAACCATGTGCAATTCACCATCTTGGAGGAACTAGACCCGGCGGTGCATTTAGCCGATTAATTTAATTTAACTTTGGTGAGAGGGAAACTTCCTCCCCTGTCTACGAGGTGGTGCTGGGAATATTCCCCCGCTCTTCAATGCCTGGTATTCACAGAGATGTTAGGGCCGAAGCAATGTTATGGTGATTCACTGTCAGTAGCATAGGTAGCGTAGGCTTCAGGGGCTAAACCATGGAGGATAATAGCGTCATAACTCCGGAAATTGAACAATTAATCCAAGCAGTGGAAACCGCAGACTCGGCGGCCAAGTTAGTGGGGGCAGTGCGAGCCCTGGCGGCCACCCGATCGCCGTTGGCAGTACCCCAATTGACCACGGTGTTGCGTTACAACAATCCAGGGGCAGCGGTGGCGGCGGTGGATGGGCTGATCCAAATCGGGGACGCGGCCATGGCCCACTTGCTGGCTAATATGGATGGCTACAATTATGGCGCTAGGGCCTGGGCCACCAGAGCCTGTGCAGGCATTGGTGATCCGAGAGCATTGGCTTTGTTGCAGGAAGCGGCCCTGACGGATTTTGCCCTCAGTGTGCGGCGGGCGGCGGCCAAGGGACTAGGTTTTCTCCGTTGGCAATCCCTACCCCAGGAAGAACAGGAGACAGTACAAAAAGCCATTTATGATACCCTACTCCAAGTTTGTGAAGATCCCGAATGGGTAGTGCGCTACGGGGCGATCGCCGGTTTGGAAAATTTAGCCATCCAGTCCGCCCATTACTACCAACCCCTCACGATTTTTCTCCAAGCTCTACTGAAAAACGAACCAGAGGCGATCGTGGGGGAACGCATTCTTTTGGCCCTGGAAAATATCAGCCCGATGTAAACCCTGTAGAGCACCTCTCAGCTTCCACTGCAGGGATTGTCAAAACCTAGACCCAGATTGGCCATACACTGGAACGAAAAATTCTCTAATTAATTTCATCCAGCAAAGATGGCCATCAACACTTTTACCATTGTCAGTTTTATTGCCCTAGGTTTAATGGCCGGCTTTGCCAGCGGCCTCATTGGCATCGGCGGCGGGTTGGTTATTGTACCAGTGCTAGTGTTTGGTTTTGGTTTTACCCAACATTTAGCCCAGGGCACTACCCTAGCCCTCATGGTACCCCCCATCGGTCTGGCGGCGGCCTGGACCTACTACCAAAAGGGGGACGTGGACATCAAAGTAGCCGTGCTAATTTGCCTGGGATTTGTCCTTGGTAGTTTGTTTGGCGCCAGGGTGGCCACCAACATTTCCAATGAACTGCTGGGGCGTATTTTTGGCGGAGCGATGTTGGTTATTGCCCTCAAAATGATTTGGGGCAAATAGTTTGGATGGGCATGACCTCCCCTGGGGGAAGTTCAAATGGTTTTCCTTAACCTCAGCCCATACCAAATCGTCCGTCGTCATCGTACCCACGAACTTTCCTCTTTTTTTCTACCGCTTGCCCGACTATTTCACCACCAAGGAACAAGATTTTCCACTGCCAGAATTGTTGAAATTTAGCGAATCCCCCCCGCTGTTACCTGTTCGATAATATCCGCCGCCTTGGTAACACCTCCAGCAGTTTTAATTGCTTGTTGAAGCCGCAGAGCATTTCTTTTGTAGGAATCTTCAGTGAGAACTTTTTCAAGGGCCGTCCGCAGATTATCCACATTCAATTTACTTAAGGGAATAAATTCCCCCACTCCAGCCCAGGCAATTCGGGCCGCCACGGCTGGTTGATCATTGGCAATGGGAATGGCCACCATGGGCACTGCGTTATTGAGGCATTCCAATGTGGTGTTGAGGCCGGCATGGGTAATGGTAAGAGCTGTTCTTTGCAAAAGTTCCAGTTGGGGGGCGTAATTAACAACAAGGGGATTACCAGGTAGTACCGGCATAGATTCCAAATCAGCTCCCCCCAGAGAAATAACCAATTGGGCATCTAGGCCTACGCAGGCTTCGGCAATGGTTTTAAAGGTGCCCATTAGCTGATTTTGAATCGTACCCAGGGAGGCATAAATTAGGGGTTTACCATTGAGTTTATCCCAGGGAAAATCGGGCACATCTCGCCCCACCGCGCTGTGAAATGGGCCAGTGAAATGGAAATGGGCTGGTAAGCATTGTCGAGGAAATTCAAATGCTGCCGGTTGCTGACTAATTTGCGCTAATGGGGAATAACGATCATTGGGACTGAATTGGCGGGGTAAATTCCAGCGATGACGATAATCATTAATCAATTCCGTAATTGGTTTGGTAGCCCGTTCTAAAAGTGCATAGCCAAGGCGATTCCGCAGTTGCCCCAACCAATTAGGAGCGTATGGCCAAGGGGTGGCACAGGGGGGGATAGTGGGCTCACGATTAAGCACCACAGCACTACAGATTGTGACAAAAGGAATACCAAGGTGATCGGCAATGGTGCCCCCTTCCTGGGAAACTTGATCTACCAATAGAACTTCTACACCAGCCTTGGTTATCACCCCAGGGGCTTCCTTAAAAAAGGCTTCTGTTTTTTTTGTGATCATGGCCACAGTGCATTGCAATGCCTTCAGTCCACTGAGTTTCCCCAACCGGGCCATAAACTCTATTTGGGCCCCCAAGGGAAATTCCCCTACGGCGATCGCCTGAAAATCCAGACCGGCCGCTAGGGTTTTAGCCTGGGCGTCCAACACCCCAAACATGGTCACGGTATGGCCCCGCTGTTGCAGCTCCTTGCCTAAGGGCAACATGGTGTTGAGGTGCCCCGTTGTCGCTGGACAGAGTAGGCCGAAGTGAGTCATGGCAAAAAGTAGTTAGGGAACCAATGGGAGCATCACCTGCCCATTCAACAGGTCTATAGGGCCCCGGCGGCGGTCTGATCCAACACTGTGCCCAAATGGCCCATTAAGTTAATGGCTTGAATAACCGGGGGTTTATCCAAACCCTGGGGATAATCAATGACGCTCACCCCGCCATTGCCCTGTTTAATTTGCCAAAAATGGGCGGGGGATAACCCCAATAAATAGGCCAAAATCACCTTGTTAATGGCATCGTGGGCCACCACAATTCCCACCGTGGAGCCATCCCCCTGGCTATAGAATTTCACCCGGTCCTGCCAACAGGCGATCGCCCGATCCCAAACTTGTTGTAAATTTTCCCCTTCTGGCATTTGCACCGTGGCGGGGGCATCCTTCCACTGTTGCAGTAAACCAGGGTATTCCGCTTCAATTTCTGTTTCTAGTTTTCCTTCCCATAACCCGTGGCAAATTTCTGTCAATTCCGGTTGTAAATCCAGGGTGACAGCGGGATGATATTGCAGAATAATCTCCGCCGTTTCCTTGGGCCGAGCCATGGGACTGCTGATACCTAGGTTGATCGGTATATTCTTGAGAAACTCTGCCGCCTTTTGAGCTTGGTTTTTACCGTTTTCGTTCAAGGGAATATCTCGAATGCCTTGGAAACGTCCTTCCCGATTCCATTGGGTTTCCCCATGGCGAATGAGCAGTAACCGCAGGCGATTATTCTCCTTACGGGGAGGGGGAAGGGGGACTCCCATATGGGCCGTTTGGTTGAGGGATTCTAGTTGCACTGGATCGCCCCAGCCACCGCTAAAGTTCAACACGTTAATGTTGCAGTTGGACTGTTGTAGGCGCTGATAATGGGAAGCCGGCATGCCAATGGCACTCATTAACAGGCAACGGTTAATGCCATTGTGGGCCACAATCAGCAAGGTTTGCCCGGCCGCATCGGCTAATACATCCTGCCAAAACCTTTGGGCCTGGGCGTAGAGGGCGGCAACGGGGTAATACTCGGCCCCGTCCACTGTCATGGCGAGCTGATCTGGAGCTTCATGCCAAAGACGGTATTCCGCCGGATATTGATTGGCCACATCCTCCTTAGTCATTTTTTCCCAGAGGGGCAGGTTGACCTCCAATAAATTTTCGCTGGGGACCAATGCCGGGGGTTGGGCAAAGCTGGCCTGGATGATCTGGGCGGTTTCCTTGGCCCGGCGCAGGGGACTGCAATAGATTTTGTCAATCGCCAGGGAGCCTAGGGTTTGTCCCACTTTTTGGGCATCGGCCTTACCCTTGTCGGTGAGCACTGATAGATCACTGCGACCTTGAATCCGTCTTTCTGCGTTATAGGTGCTCTGCCCGTGGCGAACAATAATGACCCGAGTAGCCAATCCCCCTGCCTCCTGAACGATAAAATCAGACCAATTTTACAGGGTTGGGGTGGCACTGGCCGTATTTTAATCCCGGGGCTGGTTCCCTTCCTCAATTAGATCAATTAAGCAATGCAATGCCCGGTCCAAGTCATCATTCACCAGTTGGTGGTCAAATTCCACCGCCGCCTGCAATTCCTGCTGGGCCTGGGCTAAACGCTTGGAGATCGCCGTTTCACTGTCGGAACCCCGGCCCCGTAGCCTTTCCTCCAGCACCTCCACGGAGGGGGGCAAAATAAAAATCCGTCGGGCGGAGGGAAAAGTTTGTTTAATTTGTCGGGCTCCCAGCACTTCGATTTCCAGCAACACAGTTTTACCCTGGGTAATCTGGGCTTCCACCGGTTGCCTGGGAGTGCCGTAATAGTTGCCCGCATATTCAGCCCATTCCAGTAGTTTTTCCTCCCCAATCCAGGTTTGAAACTCTTCCTTACTCAAAAAATAATAGGACTGCCCGTCTTCCTCCCCAGCCCTTGGCGATCGGGTGGTGGCGGAAATGGACAAAAACCAATGGGGGTGCCGTTCCAGCAGTAGTTGCACCAACGTCCCCTTACCCACACCACTGGGGCCCGTTAGCACAATCAATTGTCCTTTTGCTGGGGTTTGGTCTGGGGCCATGGAGCTTAACAACTACTTAATTAAAAAAGGTGGATAATTCTGAATAAACCTGGGGCAGGGATAGGGAAGCAAAAACCAAGGCTAGATAGCAACAAAGGGGGCCAATGTTGAGCAACCTCTGGTTGACCGGGGCTTTTTAGTAGGAACAACCTTAAAATCCCCAAATACTCCCTAAGAACGAAGCGCCCTGGGGGAAAGATCCGCTACCCTGGGGTTTTGCGTCCGTGTAAACTTTTCTTAAAGATTAGCCCATTTAGTCCCCCCTTACCCATGACTGAGCCCCCCGTACTGCACGAAACTCATCCGGAATCGGAAAAGGAACAAAGTATTGGTAAACAAAATTTGTCCTTTCAGCCCATTCCCCAGGCTTCCAAACCAGGCAAACGACTCTGGCTAGTGGTGGGGGCCTTAATTTTGTTGGGGGGCGGTGGTTATTGGTGGTTTCAGTCCCGTTCCGGTGGCCCTCCCGGAGGAGCCATGATGGGTCAAATGCCGCCAGCCCCTGTGAAATGGCAGGTGTTAGAACCCACTGAAGTTAGGGATTTCACCACGTTGATGGGAACGTTGGAGGCGCCCAAGGGCATGGAAATTGATTCAGAAATTGATGGGCGGGTTCAGGAAATTTTAGTCAGGGAAGGGCAACGGGTACAACAGGGGCAGGTTTTGTTTCGCATCGATAACGATGTTCTCCAAACCCAGTTATTGGAAGCCCAGGCTAATTTAGCGGCGGAAAGGGCCCAGTTGGCTGAGTTGGAGGCGGGCAGTCGTCAGGAAGATATTGCGGCGGCGGAGGCCCAGTTACGTCAAGCTCAAACCCGTTTAGCCAATGCCAAGGGAGGATCTAGCCCGGAAGAAATTGCCCAGGCCCAAGCCCAGTTGGATTCCACCAAGGCGGGGGCGGAATTGGCCAGTGAGCGGGTGCGCCGGTTTCGTAATCTGCGGGACCAAGGGGTGATTTCCCTCGATGCCTATGATCAACAGTTGAAGGAAGAACGGCAGGCGATCGCCGATGTGGAAGCGGCCCAAAGGAGGTTACAACAGCTTAAACAAGCCCGCAGCTCCGATGTGGAAAGGTTAACGGCGGAGGTGGATGCCCAAAGGCAAAATTTAAATCGTTTACGGGCGGGGGAACGGCCCGAAAGTATTGCCCAAGCTCGGGCCCGGGTGGGGCAAGCCCTGGCCAGCGTCAAAACCTTGCAAGCCCGCCTAGGTAAGTCGGAAATTACCGCTCCCTTTGCTGGGATAGTGGGTTATATTCCGGTGAAATTGGGGGATTACGTCCAGGCCAATGATGATTTGACTCATTTGACCGAAAATCAACAGTTGGATCTAAATTTAGCAGTGCCCCTCGCCCAAGCGCCCCGGTTACGCCCCGGCCTGACCGTGGAAATCCTTGATGGCCAAGAAACGGCGATCGCCAGGGGGCAAATTAGTTTTGTCTCCCCCGATGTGGACAATGATGGTCAGAGTGTATTAGCCAGGGCCACCTTCAGCAACCAAGACCAAAAACTGCTCAACAATCAGTTAGTGCAGGCCCGCATCATTTGGGAGCAAGACACGGGGCTAGTGGTGCCCACCGTGGCCATCACCCGCATTGGCGGAGAAAGTTTTGTCTACGTAGTCCAAGAAAAGGAAAATGAACAAACCGGGGAGCCAGGCTTAGTAGCCCAACAAAAAGCCGTTAACCTGGGCAGTATCCAGGGCAGTAATTACCAAGTTTTGTCCGGTTTAGAACCGGGCGATAAGGTCATCACTGCGGGGCTATTGAGGGTGCAGGACGGAGCTCCCATCCAGCCAGCACCAGCAGAAGGCCCATCCAATCCAACCCCCTAGACACATCGTTAAGACCCATCTTTTTTGCTTAGTATGATTGCCCCAGATTCATCCCCCCGTTCTTTGGAAATTGCCCCGGTACTCCAGCAAAAACTCTTTTACCGAGGACGCAAATTTAACTTTGATGTCAGTCGGAGGCAGTTACCCAACGGCGTGGTAGGGGACTGGGAATTAATCCAACACCCAGGGGGTGCCCTAGTGGTGCCTATTACCAACGAAGGTCAGTTGGTGCTAGTGCGCCAATATCGTTTCGCCTTGGCGGCGCGGCTGTTGGAATTTCCGGCGGGCACCGTAGAAGTAGGGGAAAATCCAGCGGCAACCATTAGGCGGGAATTGGAGGAAGAAGCCGGTTACCGAGGCCATACCTGGCAGACCATTGGTCAATTTCCCCTCGCTCCGGGCTACTCCGACGAAATTATCTATGCCTATCTGGCCACAGACCTAGAAAAATTACCCAATCCACCGGCCCAAGACGAAGATGAAGACATTGAAGTGGTGTTAATGACATTTGACCAGTTTGAAACGGCGATCGCCAAAGGGGAAATGGTTGACGCTAAGTCCATTGCTAGTTATTTCTGGATGCGCCATTTGCTTTGAAAAAACTAAAATAAACGACGTTTGGCCGGGGAAGACTTGGGCGGGGTTGTGGCAGATTTTTTAACCGGCTTGGGTGTACTGGTTTTGGGTTTAGGCGCTGACTTCCCAGCGGGCTTACCTGGGCTGGACCTTCGTTGCATCGGCCCCAGGTCAGTGGCTTTTTCCAGAACTAGTTCATTGCCCTGCAGAGTTGCTTCCATATCCCAAAAACGTCGGAGGGGACGACGACAAATTTCCCCTTCCGTATCCTTTAAAATTCCACTAATTTTTACTTTAAAAAACAAGGGCCGTTTGCTGGGAGATTTGGGGGATTGGCGAATTTTCATCACAATGTTTTCCCTCGCCTGGGATACAAATACCACTTCTCCCCGAATGGAAAAATAGGGGTGATCTACTTTGGGACTAGGTAAACTGTTCGAGGCAGGGTCAGAGGCCGAGGTCAGACCAGGGCCGAGATTTTCCGGTTCCCATAATCCTGCCAACTGAAAATGGAGATGATCATCCTTATCCCGTAGTCGGGGATAAACCACCCAAAAATGGGGATCTTCTAAGTTGACATGGCGTTTAAACAGACTAAAAGTTTTTCCCAATAACACCGACTCCACAATGTCCCCGGTTTCCGTCACCAATATCCCCCGTTGACTGGATTCTTCGCTGGCATAGTAGCGTCCATATACCACCCCGATCGCCCGGAATTGTTTAGGGTGACTGGGGGGGGAAATGGGATGCTGACGGGGTTGTAGCGCAGAATCGGCCATGGATGATCAGAGTCAGTGTTTAAAAGTTGGAGGGCTGATTTGACGCCCGACGGACACTAGGCACATTCTACCTTGAACTATCTAAGCGGATTGTTTTTGGGCAATGTCAGATAAAATGAGCCTGGAATCCCTGACCCTTTTACCCTCCTTGCCATGACCGCCCCCTTTACCCCTACCGAAATCGCCGCCGAAGGTATAAAACCCGAGGAGTACCTGGATATTGTGCAACGGCTAGGTCGCCATCCTAACAAAGCTGAACTGGGCATGTTCGGTGTCATGTGGTCAGAACATTGTTGTTATAAAAATTCCCGGCCCCTACTGAGTAACTTTCCCACCGAAGGAGAACGGATTTTAGTAGGCCCTGGGGAAAATGCCGGCGTCGTGGATTTGGGGGATGGCTTGCAACTGGCTTTTAAAATCGAATCCCATAACCATCCCTCTGCAGTGGAACCATTCCAGGGAGCAGCCACCGGGGTGGGGGGTATTCTGCGGGACATTTTCACCATGGGAGCGAGGCCCATTGCCATTTTAAATTCCCTACGGTTCGGTAATTTGGACGATGCCAGAAATCGACGTATTTTCACCGGGGTAGTGGATGGCATCAGTCATTACGGTAATTGTGTTGGTGTGCCCACCGTAGGGGGAGAAATCTATTTTGATCCAGCCTATTCCGGTAATCCCTTAGTCAACGCCATGGCCTTGGGCTTGATGGAAACGGAAGAAATTGTCAAAGCCGGGGCTTCTGGGGTGGGCAATCCGGTTTTATATGTGGGTTCCACCACGGGGCGGGATGGCATGGGGGGAGCCAGTTTTGCCAGTGCTGAATTAACGGATCAGTCCATGGACGATCGCCCGGCGGTGCAAGTGGGGGATCCATTTTTGGAAAAATCCTTGATTGAAGCTTGTTTGGAAGCCTTTAAAAGTGGAGCAGTGGTGGCGGCCCAGGACATGGGGGCGGCTGGTATTACCTGTTCTACGGCGGAAATGGCGGCCAAGGGAGGGGTAGGCATCGAGCTGGATTTGGACAAAATTCCAGTGCGGGAAACGGGCATGGTGCCCTACGAATATCTCCTATCTGAATCCCAGGAGCGGATGTTATTTGTGGCCCAACCGGGAAGGGAGCAAGAATTAATTGATATTTTCCATCGTTGGGGTTTGCAGGCAGTGGTGGCCGGGCAAGTAATTGCTGACCCCATTGTGCGGATCTTTTTCCAGGGGGAAATTGCGGCGGAAATTCCGGCTACAGCCTTGGCCGATAACACCCCCATTTACCATCGTCAGTTGCTAGACCAGGCACCCGACTATGCCCAGAAAGCTTGGCAGTGGCGGGAAAATGATTTACCTCCAGTGGCGATCGCCGGGATTGCCATTGCCAACCAAAATCATAGTTGGAACCAGATTTTACTCACCCTATTGGATAGTCCCACCATTGCTTCCAAGCATTGGGTGTACCGTCAATACGACCATCAGGTCCAAAACAATACGGTCATAGTGCCTGGTGGGGCCGATGCGGCGGTGGTGCGGGTGCGGCCCCTGGATGCTAAACCGGAGGAATGTGTGATTGGGGTGGCGGCCACTACGGATTGTAATGCCCGTTACGTTTATCTCAATCCCCTTGAAGGAGCAAAGGCGGCGGTGGCAGAGGCAGCCCGCAATCTCAGTTGTGTGGGAGCAGAACCCCTGGCAGTGACAGATAATTTAAACTTTGGTAGCCCCGAAAATCCGGTGGGCTATTGGCAACTAGCCTTAGCTTGTGAAGGCATTGCGGAGGGCTGTCGGCAGTTGAACACTCCGGTAACCGGGGGTAATGTCAGCCTCTATAACGAAACGTTGGATTCTAACGGCAAACCTCAACCCATTTATCCTACGCCGGTCATTGGCATGGTGGGACGGGTGGAAAATATCAATCAAGTTGTGGGCCAAGGTTGGCGCAATCCAGGGGATAGCATTTACCTGTTAGGTAGTAATGAGGGCAATACCCTGGGGGGATCAGAATACTTAGCTGTTGTTCATCACACCGTTGCTGGTCAGCCGCCCCACGTAGATTTTGATTTGGAAAAAGCTGTGCAACAGGCCTGCCGCCACGGCATTGCCCAAGGATGGGTGAATGCGGCCCACGATTGTGCGGAAGGGGGTTTATCGGTAGCCTTAGCAGAAATGGCGATCGCCGCTCAGTTAGGAGCGAAAATTAATCTATCCAACGGGGATCGTAGACTAGATACCTTGTTGTTTGGAGAATCCGCCAGTCGCATTGTGGTGGCTGTGGCACCGGCAAGTCAGCCTGCCTGGGAAAACTATTTAGCGAGTCAGTCTTTACCCTGGCAATTATTGGGAGCGGTGGGTACGAATGACGGAAATTTAACCATAGTTAATGGCAAAAATACCTTAATTGACTTACCAGTTACCGCTCTGACAGAACCTTGGCAAACGGCGATCAGCCGACGGTTACAGTTTTAAATGTCAACAATGGAAAAACTCCATGAGTCCAACGGTTTTTAAAGAGGAGGGTTATCGTTTTTTCTTCTTTTCTCGTGAAGAAACTAGAATACATGTCCATATCTATTGCGAAAAGGGAGAAGCAAAGTTTTGGCTTGAACCTGAAATTGAGTTGGCAAAAAACTACAAATTATCTCGTTCGGAACTGAAAACCATCGAAAAAATTATTGAGGCCAGACAAGATGAGCCTAGGAACGCTTGGCAAAAACATTTCAAATCTTGAAGTTACCCATATTTCCAGCCACGGAATTTGGTTGCTGTTTGGGGATAATGAATTATTTTTGTCCTACGAGGATTTTCCTTGGTTTAAAGACGCCTCAGTAAAGCACATTCTTAACGTCACTGAGCCCACTGCCAATCATTTTTATTGGCCTGACCTAGATATAGATTTGACATTGGACATCATCAAGCATCCTGATCGTTTCCCATTAGCTTTTAATGAAGCCTGAATAACTGCCTGGTTTTGTAAAAGTCACTTCATGGCGATCGCCCGTCGTCTGAGCCAGTAAAACAAGGGAGATCAGTTGGGATCAGTCCTCCCTTTGGGGGCGAAAATGGTTGTAGCATGGGGAACAAGGGACCAGTCCGCTAGAAACACGCCCATGCTAGCCGTTAACGAAGACAACTTTGATAATCTCGTTCTTCAATGCCCAAAACCGATTTTGGTTTACTTTGGGGCTCCCTGGTGTGGGCTGTGTCACTTCGTCAAACCCCTACTCAATCACATCCATGGAGAATGGGGAGAACAACTCGTCTGTGTGGAGGTCAACGCCGACGTAAACCTGCATTTGGCCAACGCCTACCGCCTGAAAAATCTCCCCACCCTAATCCTGTTCAACCGTGGTCAGATTATCCAACGCTTAGAAGATTTTCGTGCTAGGGAAGACCTCCACCGTATTCGAGAGCAGATTGCCATTTCCATTTTCCCCCCCTAAAGCTGGCCAATGCTTGCCCTGGGTTAACGCTTGTCCAACAATGGAGGGGTTAACCATTGTGATCAATTTTGGACAAGGCTGGGGCAGTTATGGCTAATCAAGATTTAATTCCTGTAGTGGTGAACGGTGCGGCGGGAAAAATGGGTCGGGAAGTGATCAAAGCCGTGGCCCAGACCTCCGATCTCCAGTTGGTGGGAGCGGTGGACCACAATCCAGCTCTCCAGGGCCAAGACATTGGCGAAGTCGTAGGTATTGGGCCATTGGAAGTTCCTGTCCTAGCTGATCTCCAGAGTGTGTTGGTGTTGGCCACCCAGGAAAAAATCCAAGGGGTGATGGTGGATTTTACCCACCCCAGTGGCGTTTATGACAATGTTCGTTCGGCGATCGCCTATGGGGTCAGGCCCGTAGTCGGTACCACCGGATTGAGTGAACAACAAATCCAAGACCTGGGGGACTTTGCCGAAAAAGCTAGTACCGGTTGTTTAATTGCTCCCAACTTCGCCATCGGGGTCCTATTAATGCAACAGGCCGCTGTGCAAGCCTGCCAGTACTTCGACCATGTGGAAATCATTGAATTGCACCATAACCAGAAAGCCGATGCCCCCAGTGGCACTGCCATTAAAACGGCTCAAATGTTGGCGGAAATGGGCAAAACCTTTAACCCAGCGGCGGTGGAAGAAAAGGAAATCATTGCCGGGGCCAAAGGGGGACTAGGGCCAGGACAAATTCCCATCCACAGTATTCGTTTACCGGGGCTAATTGCCCACCAAGAAGTCCTATTCGGTTCCCCTGGGCAACTCTACACCATCCGCCACGACACCACTGACCGAGCATGTTATATGCCGGGAGTCCTTCTGGGCATTCGCAAAGTGGTAGAACTGAAGGGCTTAGTTTACGGTTTAGAAAAACTACTCTAGGGATCAATGGCACATCACCATACCGCAGAGGATGAAAGCAGGAAACCGAAACCCTCTGTAGCATAAGTTGAAAGCCCAATAAATTGAGCTAATTTAGAGACAACAGGTCAGGTTAATTTACTCAAATTTTGTAGGGAGAATCACCAATTTCAGTGTCAGGGTCAGGATCGAAAGTCAAGCAAATTATTCTTCCATCATCCATCAACAGTCTTCAGCCCATTAACAATTCGACCTTTAAATTATGCGATTAGTTATGCTCGGTGGCCCAGGGTCAGGGAAAAGTACCCAGTCAAATAACCTCAGCCAACAGCTTAATTTGCCCGTGATTTCCATGGGAGGTATTCTGCGTGAAGCCATTGCCAGCGCCACTCCCCTGGGGGTCAAGGCTAAACCCTATGTGGAAAAAGGAGACTTGTTGCCAGATCCGATAATGATCGAATTTATCCAACAGAGATTAGTGCAGGAAGATGGGGGTCAGGGCTGGATTTTGGAAGGTTATCCCCGCACCGCTTTCCAGGCAGAAGAACTGGATTTTTTACTTGAAGATCTGGGACAACCCTTGGATTGGGCCCTGTACCTAAAAATTGATGAAGCAACAATGGTGGAACGTTCCCTCAACCGTTCTTTGTTTGATGACCATCCCGAAGTTGTGAGCACTCGCATTGGCAGGTTCCACGAGTACACCATTCCCCTATTGGAATACTACGATGCGAAAAAAAAATTACTGACAGTGAATGCACACCCTGAGGTTGATCAAGTAACAAAGCTGATTTTGGCGCAATTTTAAGAGCCTGTTTTAAAAGTCTTCGTTTGTTACGCAAGCGCTCCATTATCGAGACCGTCAATGACCAACTCAAAAATATCTGCCAAATCCAACATTGCCCCTAGTTTTGTGGAATTTTTCCTAAAACCGACAAGCTTCCGGCAAAATTACCATGGCATCCCCGAACGAATAAAAACGGTATCCTTTGGCGATCGCCGTTTCGTAGATGGCCATTAACCGAGGGCGACCGATGAGGGCACTGACCAACATTAATAAGCTAGATTTGGGCAAGTGGAAGTTGGTAATTAATCCGTCCACCAAGCGCCATTGGTAACCAGGGTAAATAAATAAATCCGTCTGGCCCCGAAAGGGTTGCAGGGGTTGCTCGGGAAAATCACTTGCCTGGGCCATGCCTTCTAAACAGCGCACCACCGTGGTGCCCACCGCAAAAACTCTGCCCCCCTTTGCCCTAGTTTGTTCAATAGCTTGCACCGCCGTCGGGGGTACATCAATCCATTCCTGGTGCATAACATGGTCAAGGATATTTTCCGTTTCCACTGGGCGGAATGTACCAATGCCCACATGGAGGGTAACCTTGGTTGTCTGTACCCCTTGTTGAGCTAATTTTGCCAACAAATCCTCGGTGAAATGTAACCCCGCTGTGGGAGCCGCCACCGCCCCTAATTTTTCGGCATAGATGGTTTGGTATTGATCATCCGTAGCTTGGCGATCGCCAATATAGGGGGGGAAAGGAATTTCGCCATAGTCTGGCAACACATCCCAGAGTCGTTGTCCCGGCTCCAAGGCGAACTCCAATAACCGACCCCCGGTGGCCTCATCCCGTTGCAAAATGGTCGCCCAAAGATCGGGTTTATCGCCCTGCTGGGAGGGAAATTTAACTTTTGCTCCCAGTTTTAATCTTTTTCCCGGCTTAACTAGGGCAATCCATTGGTTTTCAGTACATTCTGTCAGCAGCAAAATTTCCACCGCTACACCATTTTCTTTATGGCCATGTAAGCGGGCGGGCATTACTTTGGTGTCATTAAGAACTAATAAATCCCCCGGTTTTAGATAATTGCCTAAATCGTAGAAATGGCCATGGTCCACCGTAAATTGATCTTTCACCGCTAACAAGCGGGAGTGGTCCCTGGGGACAGCGGGAGTTTGGGCAATGCATTGGGGAGGCAGTTGGTAATCGTAACTACTAAGGTGTTTATCCTGGTCCATGGATGGTCGAAACGTAAAAAACCTAAATGACAGAGACGGCAAAAAAATAAAGCCCGACAAGCTTTAACAATTATCCAAAAATTTAGGTCGAGCTGACGGAAACTTCAGTGGATTTTTCCACGGATTTTTCTGATAGCCCCCGCAGGCGATCGCTACTGGCCTTAATGACACTGGCCATGGGCACCGCCACCAACAAACCCAAAATCCCCCCTAATTTGCTGCCCACAAACAAGGAAACAATGATCCAAGCGGGATTTAAGCCGGTGCGGTTCCCCATTAAGCGGGGGGAAACAAAATTATCATTAATTTGCCCCACAATCACCGCTGCCAAGAGAATTTTTACCCCCAACCAAAAGTTTTCTAACATCAGCAAAAGACTAATGGTAATAATGCTTAAACCACTGGCAAAAGGAATCAACGTACTTAAACCGATGGTGATGGCAAAAAGGATGGCATAGGGAGCCTGGAGTAGGGTGAACACCACCATCTGCGCTGCGGTGAGAATGCCGGCTAAAATCGCTTGGGTGGCAAAATAGCCCTCGAAAGTTTCTCGAATCAGGTTTTGCAAGTCTCTCTGCCAAGGATGGGGAAACCAGCTAAAAATACCATCCCAAATTGTTTCTCCCCCGAGGACGAGGAAAATGGTCAGCACTAGTAAAATCAACCCGTTGATACCGGTACTGATGGTTACCCCCACCAGTCCCAACAGTTGATTACCAAAGGAGTTGAGAATGCGGCTCAACTTTTCAATTACCTGACTGATCAGGGGTTGGAGGTCCACCTGGAGGTTGGCGTAATGCTCATTTACCCAGGCTTGTAGTACTAGTAATTGGGCATTGCCGGAACGGAACCAACCAGGCAAGTTGTCCAGCAGTTGTCCTAATTGGTTGATCGCCAGGGGAATGACAATCAGGAGGAAAAGACTGATCACAATCAGGGCGATGAGGAGCACACTGGCCACGGCCCAGGGACGTTTTAAGCCTTTTTCCACCAAAATCCTGACGGGGATATCCAGCAAAAAAGCCAATAGGGCCGCCGCCACCAATAAACTACTGAGGGGTTGCAGAAAACCCATGGCTTTGTAGATTAACCAGCCGTTGAGGAAAAAGAGGGGAAATAATAAACTCAGCCGGAGCCAAGGAGGGGATTGTTTCAGTTCTTCCAACATGGCAAAGGGAATGGATGGACATCCAGGGCAACGCAATGTTCACCTACCTTAACCCAGCCTGGCCCCGCTGGCGATCGCCGATGGAAGCTCTGGTTGATCACCGCCAAGGCAAGGGCCTGTTGGCAAAGTTCTGGTTTGCCCCCTCAATTGACCCATAAAACTCAGGCAATAAGGGAGGACTTTTCTCTAGTTTCACTTCCAACATGGGGGAACCAGGGAAAGTTTTAAACACACTCTACGAATTTCGCCAATGGGAAAAACTTGGCGAAATTGTGGCTAATTTTCCGCCAAAAACCGTTGATAACTTTCACTTAGTTCTTTGACCGCCACTTCATAAAACCGTTGGCCGTGTTCTGGGGTAGCAAGGGCAGGATTGGAACCCATGCGGCCGTCGGAGTAATGCTCCCGGAAATCTTGGGCACTGTAAATACTATGACCCGAGGCAACTTCCGGATTTAGCGGCGCTGTTTTAATCGCTTCGGGATAAACAAATTGGGTCAGGGCCACTTCGCTGGGGGTGGCGTGGTGGCCTTCTTGGTCACCGTAGAGTTCCTTGGCTAACTGATAAACTCCCCTGGCCATGAACCAATTACCCAGGTGACAACGGACATTTTGGCTATGGCCGAGGCTGCCCAAATGGTGATAGGCTTCGGAAAAAGCGGCTTTGAGGGTGGCAATGTTACCGCCATGGCCATTGATGAAGTAAAAACGGTTAAAACCGGCAGGGGCTAAACTGCTGACGTAATCGACGATCACCCGGATCAGGGTACTGGGGCGCAGGCTAACACTGCCAGGAAAAGCCAGGTGATGCAAAGCCATGCCCACATTAATGGTTGGTCCCACCATGGCTCCAGTGGCTTCCCCTACCCCCTTGGCGATCGCCTCGGCACAGATGGCATCGGTACCAATCAGACCTATAGGACCGTGTTGTTCGGTGGAACCAATGGGGAAAATAATGCCAGGGGAGGATTGTAAATAGCTTTCGACTTCGGGCCAGGTGGAGAGTTGTAATTGCATGGTGGGCTTGGGCAAAATGGGCTAACTAGTTCCATCTACCTTAAAACAGGTTCGGAAAAAATAGTCTTACCATTCTTTGTTACCCGCAACTGTTGCCGGTTTACCCAATAGGTGTAAGCCCCGTTGGTGGCGTAGTAGGTGCCGCCATCGGTTCTGAGCACATCCATTACATTAATTTGGTCGCCGTTGTTTTTATTCACACCCCGGTAGAAAAATTGTCCGTCGTAGGTTTGGCAGATATAGGCTAGATAGGTTTTGGTTTCATAGGCTTCCACCACTTCGGCCCTGGGACAACCCCGAATAATTTCCGCCAGTAAAAATGGAGCAGGCAATGGGGCCAACTCGTTCAGGGGAGGTGCGCTGTAGACCTTCAGTGGAGCTAATGCCAGCGCCGCAATTCCCAGCGTACAAACTCCAAGCCATCGACAACGGCACCAAAGGTTTGCCCAGACCATAGCCATGTCCTCAACTGTGCAACAACTGAGTCCAGGCTATCAAAAAATCCCTGGCCAATACGATTTAAACTTTAGTTCCCTAAAGCAACCACCAAATGGCGATCGCCATCTAAGCTCACTTTCCCCTGGGCCTGGAATTCTCCCAGCAGACGGGTGACTGTTACCCTGGTGGTGCCAATGGCATTGGCCAACATTTGATGGGTGAGCCGCACCGATAAACGCAAACCTCCGGTTGCTGGTTGCCCCAACTCCTGGCCCAACAGATTCAACAATCCTTGCAGGCGTTCATCCACCCTTTTATAACCGGCGATCGCCAGTAGAGCTTCTCTTTGTCTTACCTGTTGTAGGGTCTGGTCCAGCACCAGGCGACATAACTTGGCATTGTTGGTAATCATCTGGAGGGAATAGCCCCGCAGATACACATCCGTCAAAGCGCGAATCTGGTAAGTTTCCCGTTGATTGGCACTGAAATCCAAGCCCACGAAGCTACCGGGCTGGGCCCAACCCATCAGCACCTCGTCGCCCCCCAGGGTCCATTGACTAACCTGTAAAACCCCCCGATAAATTTGCCAACAACCTTGGTCTTTGGGCGGCACAATATCACCCCTTTCATAGAACTGTAGGGGCTGGGAGTCTAACCCTACCAAAGCATTCAAACCATCGGCGATTGGGGAACTGTTCACAAACATAAAACTCAAGCAACCCTCAAAAATCAATCCAGGCGATCGGTCTTAGTCCCCATTGGTCAAGCATCTTGTTGGCGCTACCAAAGCATTACTCCCATTGGGCTAGACCCCCCCAAAAGTCAGCATAACCTTTCCCCGCAATTCCCAGGTAAAGACAAAGTTAACAACCGGAAATATCCACTTCCTAGGACTGGGCCGCGCAGACCGCCGCTCCGATCAGACCCACCTTGGGGTTGAGTACTACTTTGACGGGAATTGTCCCCATTAAGCTTTGCATCCTGCCTTTGTCGCTAAAGCCTTGCATAAAACTGCCCTTTTCCAGTAGAGAGATAATTTTGGGGGCAATGCCACCGGCAACATAAAGTCCGCCTCGGGGTAGGAATTTGAGGGCAAGATTCCCGGCTTCGGCGCCATAGGAACCAAGAAAAAGCTCCATGGCCTGGCTGGCTAAATTGTCTGTGCCTTCTAAGGCTGCTTGGGATACGACCGCCGCTAAATCGACGGTTTTGGCTTCTTGATCCTTTTCCTGATGCCAGGTTTGGAACAGTTTGTTGAATTGGGCTGATTCCTGCTCTGGGTATTGGTGCCGCAAAAATTCATAAATCACGGCGATGCCCATGCCCGATACCACCCGTTCAATGGAAACCCGCGACAGGGCATACTGCTGTTTAAGATACTCCAACAATTGCCACTCCAACGGCGATCGGGGGGCAAAATCGCCATGGGCTCCTTCGGAGGCAAAAACTCGATAGCGTCCTTGACCCTGGGAAATAACGTAGCATTGTCCCAAGCCGGTGCCCGCTCCCAAGATGGCAATCGCTCCTGACGGATCCACCGGAGCGGACTGGAGTACGGTTAAATCCTCTGACCCTAGCCCTAAAATGCCGTAGCCCACAGCGGCAAAGTCATTGATGAGGTCAACCTGGGCAATGGCCAACTCCTGGGCCAGGCGATCGCCGCTGAGGTGCCAATCTAAATTGGTGAGGCGACAGGTGTTATCGACTACAGGGCCGGCAATGGCAAAACAAGCTTTAGCAACGGAGACCGGATTACCCAGCACAAAGGCTGCTTCTTGGCGGAATTGTTGCACCATGGGCACCAGATCGGAAAAAGCTGGACTACTGTAGGTTTGTTCAAACAGGATCGCGGGCTGACCCAATCCAGGACTGTCATCCTTCACCGTCACCAGGGCCAGAATAGTTTTAGTGCCACCAATATCCCCTGCCAAAAAATTTACGCCCATGACGCCCATGGCCCCAAAGCCATCAAAAAATTACACAAAACACGGTCTTTTAGCAGTTTAGGCTACGGGGGAAATGGTCACCAAATAAAAAGCCAAAATTCTCCCATTTCAGCAAGGTTTAGCAACGTTAGCAGTGCAGTTCTTCCCCCTGGGTCAGAGGAAATTAACCGTTAAATGGGTTAGGATCAAGGCTGTTTTCCCTTTAGGTTCCGTCCATGGCCGCCCCCAGCGTCAAGCAGTTACTTCGTTATTTAACTCCCCATTGGCGGGCGATCGGAGCTGGAACTTTTGCCCTGTTTTTGGCCAATGCCCTGGGAGTTTATATTCCTCTTTTGATGCGGGATAGCATTGATGATTTAATGCCCCCGTTTGAAGCGTCGGACGTGGCCCGCATTGTGGTGCTGATTGTCATTTTGGCTTCCCTGATGTGGTTTATTCGCATGGCCTCCCGCATTTTTATTTTTGGGGTGGGGAGACAGGTGGAATATGAGCTCAAACAGAAAATTTTTGACCATTTGCTCAGGCTAGAACCCCTTTATTTTACTGAAAATACCATTGGGGACTTGATTAACCGGGCCACCAGCGATGTGGACAATATTCGCCGTTTGGTAGGTTTTGCAGTGTTGAGTTTGATTAACACCATCTTTGCCTATGCCCTGACTATCCCGGCCATGTTTGCCCTCCACATTCCCCTCACTTTGTTAGCCATTTCCGTTTATCCATTGATGCTGATGAGTGTTAATCTTTTCAGCGGTAAGTTACGGGATTATCAACTAGAGGTGCAGGAAGAGTTATCCGCCCTGAGTGAACTGGTGCAAGAGGACATGAGTGGCATCAGTTTAATCAAAATTTATTCTCAGGAAGATAACGAACGGCAGGCTTTTCAGACAAGAAACCAAAAATTGCTCCAGGCGAACTTGAAGCTGGCCCGCATTAGAAATTTTCTCTTTCCCCTCATTGAAGGTCTGGCTTACCTGAGCTTGCTCATTTTGCTGGCCTTTGGCACAGGTTTAATTCAAGATGGCAGCATCACCATTGGGGATTTCATTGCCCTAATCATTTTAGTGGAACGGTTGGTATTTCCCACTGCTCTGCTGGGTTTTACCATCACCGCCTATCAACGGGGAGAAGTGAGCATTCAACGGGTGGAAGCTATTTTCCACACCACCCCGAAAATTTTAACTGTGCCCCAACCTTTACCCTTTAGTCCGGCTCGGGCAACGGGAAAAATTACTGCCCGCGGGCTGAGTTATTGCTACCCCGGCAGCGACCTACCGGCCCTGGAGAAGGTGGATTTCACTGTTTACCCCGGGGAAATGGTAGCCATTGTGGGGCCCATCGGTTCCGGTAAATCTACCCTGGTTAATGCCTTACCCCGTTTGCTAGATATTGCTCCTGGGCAGGTGTTCATTGATGACTACGACATCACCCAAATTGCCCTCAGCAATCTACGGTCGGCGATCGCCTTTGTGCCCCAGGACAGCTTTTTGTTCAGCACCACCATTGCCGAAAATATAGCCTACAGTGATCCGAGTCAAACCGACACGGCGATCGAGCAGGCGGCCCAACAGGCCCATTTAGACCAGGAAATTGCTAATTTTCCCCAGCATTACCAAACCCTAGTGGGGGAAAGGGGCATTACCCTATCCGGTGGGCAAAGACAACGGGCTGCTTTGGCTAGAGCTTTGATTCTCGATGCACCCCTGCTGGTGCTAGACGACGCCCTTTCCAGCGTGGATAACCAGACCGCTACCCGCATTTTGCATTATTTAGCCCGCCGCAACAACACAGTGCTATTTGTTTCCCACCAACTTTCTGCCGCCGCCCAGGCTGACCGCATTTTTGTCATGGACCATGGCCACATTGTCCAAACCGGCACCCATGAAGAACTACTGCAGGAGTCAGGACTTTATCAATCCCTTTGGCAACAACATGAGTTAGAAAAGGTTTTAAGTTGATTTCGTCCTCGCAATAACTCCTTTTACTGGAAAATTAGTTAAGTTTTAAGTCCATCTCCAACCCATGCGTGAACTGCTCTACTGTGAAGTCCCCACCCCTGCCACCGCCGAAGTTGTTGCTTGGCTCCAGGGAATTTGGTCGCCCTTAGTGGGGCAAAAGTTGCCCACTCAACAGGGTTTAAGACTCAGGGGATCCTCCGGCCAAAGCAGTGAACTATCGATCTTTGTTTGGTCTTTACAAAGAACCACCTATCTTAAATGTGTGCGTTGGGGTGACACCAGCTTCCCCCAAGAAACGGCGATCGCCAAGGAATTACGGCGGGCATTAGAACAAAAGTTTCCTCCTACCTATCCGGCCCCACCGGCGATCAATCTGGAGCGGCAAAATATTTTCCAGGCATTGCAAGACCGATATCCTGAAACAGTTAAATTCTTCCAGAAATTTCCCCAGGGGGAATATGACCTCAAACGGGTTTACTGGTGGGAACAACGGTGGCGGGAAAATGTGGCCAATCCCCAAACACCCAAGCAAGTGATCAGTCAAACTCCTACAGCGAAGGCGTTAGACCCTGCAACCCCTGAGTTTGACCTAATTTACCTGGGCGGGGCCCTGGGCTCAGTCCATGCGGCGGTGATGGCTCAATTAGGTTATCGAGTGCTGCTCATTGAACGATTGCCCTTTGGCCGCATGAATCGGGAATGGAATATTTCTCGGGATGAATTTCAGCGGTTAATTGACTTAAATTTATTCACTCCAGAGGAATTTGAAAGCGTCATTGCCCGAGAATATCTAGATGGGTTTAATAAATTTTTTGACGCCTATAATCCCCCCCATCTCAAAGCCAATGTGCTCCACACTCCCACTGTGTTAAACATTGCCCTAGATTCGGCTAAATTTTTGGCAATCTGTGGAGAAAAACTCCAAGAAGCGGGAGGGACTATTTGGGACGAAACTGAATTTATAGACGCCACCATTGACCCGAAAAAAGTAGTAGTCCATTGTCTGAACCTGCAAAATAATCAAACACAACTAGCCCAAGCCAGATTGTTGGTGGATGCCATGGGCACCGCTTCCCCCATTGCTTGGCAACTAAATGGCGGTAAAACCTTTAACAGTGTGTGTCCCACCGTGGGGGCCGTGGTGGAAGGCATTGATCCGGTGGTTTGGGACAATGCCTATGGTGATGTGCTCAATTCCCATGGGGATATTTCCCGGGGTAGGCAATTAATTTGGGAATTGTTCCCCGGAGCAGGGGATGAAATGACCATTTATCTTTTCCATTACCATCAAGTTAACCAAAAAAATCCAGGCTCATTGTTGGAAATGTACGAAGACTTTTTCAGCATTTTGCCGGAATATCGTCGCTGTAATCTAGAAAAGTTAACTTGGAAAAAAGCGACTTTCGGTTATATTCCTGGTCACTTTAGCACCAGCGCCCAAGACCGCACCATTGCCCTAGACCGATTAGTGGCGATCGGGGATGCCGCTTCCCTGCAATCTCCTTTGGTATTCACTGGGTTTGGTTCTCTGGTAAGGAACCTAGCAAAATTGACAGACTTGTTGCACACGGCTTTGCAGTATGACCTGATCCAAGCAAAGCAATTAAATCAAATTCGAGCCTACCAAAGTAATATTGCTGTGACTTGGATGTTTTCCAAGGGGATGATGGTGCCGACGGGCAAACAGTTGCCGCCCCAACAGGTTAACGCCATGCTCAATACTTTCTTTGGCCTATTGGCAGATTCTCCCCCCACGGTGGCGGAAACTTTCATTAAAGACCGCACCACTTGGTTGTTATTTTCCCGCTTAGCATTAAAAGCGGCTCGTAAAAATCCCCAACTATTGTTTTGGATTTGGCAGATGGCTGGTACCACGGATTTATTAAAATGGCTGTTAGTTTATTTTGACTTTTCCCGTCAGGCTTTGCTCAATGCTTTGTTCCGCTTTTGGTATCCCCAGTGGCTAATTAATTCCCGCACTTGGTTGGAAAAGCTTTCTCCCCAACTATGGTTTTCTCTGTTGTGTTTCGGTTATCAAATTCAACCAAAATTAGCTCAACAATCTAAGTAGATTAGTGTGACATTAAGGAAAAAATGTTTGCTCCAGCACATTCACCAGGGCAGACATTGCTGTTAATCTAATTATGGGAATGTGTCCAGCACCAAAGTTCTCAAAACGCTAGGCTAGGCCCATGGCGATCGCCTGAGAGAGTTGAATTGACAATGACCTTTGACCGACGGACATTTTTACGTAGCGGCATCGCCCTGGGGCTTGGTTCCTGGGCCTGGGGATGGTCCGGCAGAACCATGGGCCAATCCCTAGCATCTAACACAAATCAAAAGTGGGCCCTACTGTTGGCGGCGGGGCAGGGTGATGGATCTACCGGCGATCGCCGAGGATTGATGGGGTGCAGTACCGATAGGCAATTGCTAGGGGAGGTACTGAGGGGACGTTACGGCTTTGAGACTGCCAAAGTAGCCGGCCTAGACCCCCAAGCCATGGCGTTGCCAGCCCTGGAAACTTTGTTTGACAATCATCTGCGGCAACAGGTGCAAAAAGGCGATCCAGTGGTGGTGGCATTTAGTGGTTACGGCAGTTATAATCCGCCGGCGGCCATGACCCCCAACCCCACCTGGGAGCAGGCTTTGCCCTATTTGGGGCTATTTTTAAGCGGAGAAAAGGAAAATAATCTTCTGCCCCTCACTACCCTAGTCAATTGGTTGCAATCCCTTAAAACCAAACAAATCTATCTTGTGCTCGACTGTGGTTTTAGCACTGGGGCGAAGGAGTTTGAAGGGAATTTGCGGGGTCGTAGTGGGGGCCGGGGAGGGCCGATGCCTCCGGAGGTCAATGCGAGTAATCCCCCAGCCAAAGCAAGCTTGGGCAATATCACCCTAATGAGCGCCACTGGCCCTGGACAAACTGCGGTGGAAGTTCAATTGGGCAAACAGTCAGCGGGACTATTCACCTTGGCCCTAACCCAGAGTCTTTGGGAAAACAACTCCGCCAGCGCGATGGCCAGCCTTTGGGACCATAGCCGCAATTTACTGGTTCCCCGTTTAGGTGCAGAACAAATTCCCCAATGGCGATCGCCGAATAATTCTCCGGATTTCTTAGCTCCCACAACCCTGGGAATGGGGGGAGAGGGCATGGTAACGGGCTTAGTCGGCGGCAATTCTCTCCAAGGCCAAATTGTGGCCCTGGCTCCCTTGGTGCAAAAGCGGGCCCTGGTGCATTCCTGTTATTTAACGGTTCCAACCATGGGGGCGGGAAATGACCTTAACCCAACGGATAATCCCGATCGCCCGGACAATACCCTCTGGCAAGTGCAAAACGTCAAAGGACAAAGCGCTACCTTAACGGCGATCGCCACCACGGCATCAACCAAGGCGGAGTCAGCACCAACCTCAACGGCAGCCAATGACGAAGAAGCCGAAAAAGAAACTCTGGTGGGCAGTGGCCTGCGGGAAATGTACCGAGCCATTCCCAAAACCCTCGCCTTAACCGTCGCCCTAGCCCATGACCTGGAGCGCATTGAGCGGGTGGATGCCACCAGTGCCTTTGGGGCGATCGCCGCCGTGGAAGCAGTGATTAATGCCGGCGATGGCAGTGCGGATTGTGTGTTTGGCAAGCTAGAAACCCATCGCTACAGCCTATTTACGGAGGGGGGAAATCCCCTGCAACCCCTGACCAAGTCCGAGTCTAGCGGGGCAGTGAAAACTGTCATTAGTGCCCTGGACCCCTGCTTGAACCGTTTGCTTGCCTTGAAGTGGCTGACCCTGCTGGCCAACGGAGATAGTACCCAACTGGGGGCCGCCCTCAAATTGGTGCAACAAACCAGCGGGGATAACCCCCTGCCCCGTTTGACCTACCAATGGCGATCGGCCCGTCACCCCCATCCCCCCCAGGACAACAGCACCGGCAATGGGGCCAATGGCGTTCCCAATGCCCCCCCCAGCTTTCTACCCACCGTGGCTACGAACCAAGCTTTACAGTGTGAATTGGAAAACTTTAGCCAGGAACCCCTCTACGGTTGTTTAATTGGAGTCAATAATCGTGGTCTGAGTGTGGCGGCCATTCTCCATCCAGACCTAAAGTTATTGCAGGGCAAAGAACAACTCATCTGGCCCAGTCCAGACGATCCCCTCTGGATTATTGGGGGAGATAAGGCGATCGCCCATTGGTTTTTAATCCTTTCCCGTTTTCCCTTGCCCGCCACCGCCACTGCCCTGGGACAACAAATCACCGGCAACAACTCCACCAATCCCCCTAGCCTAGAAAACAATCCCCCCCGGGTGCTGGCGTTGAAAAATTTGCTCCCTGTAGTCCTAGCCCTGGTGCAGGACCTAACCGCCCACGGAGTAACGGTGGCCCCAGTCCCCGACGACATGGTATTGCTATCCACCGCCGATTGGTTAAGTTTGCCCATTATGTATCAAGTCATTTAGAAAAGCCCGCAATCTAGGGATTCCTTGTTAGGATGTTAGACGTTTCAAGGTTGGTGGAGCTTGCCTTGACCAAGGGGGTCTGATTCTGTCTATGCCATTGACCTTGATGCGGTCGTTAACTCTAGACATTACTTTTCCCACTGAAAATGCTCCCCACCCCCAGCCATTGTGCTAACTATTTTTGTCCGTCCATTGTTCATCTATGACATCTTCCTTGCCCTCGTCTACCCAGCATCGGTTGCAGCAATTACCACAGATTCCGAGTGTCTGGGAAGGCGATCGCCGCCCGTTTAATGGGGGGGCCTTGGGGGAAAGGGAAGACGGGGAGCCAGGGGAATGCATTCTCTGGGTGGATGGTACCGAGGGATTAGTGCGTTCCATGGATATCATTCCTGAAACCTCCGGTATGGAAACCGTGGTCCGTACCCTAATCCGGGCCATGGAGATGCCCCGATCGCCAGCGCCCCCCTGTCGGCCCAAAAAAATTGTTGTCCGCAACCGGGAGCTACAGTTTTTACTGCGGGGTATTCTCCAGGGTTTGAATATCAATGTGGAATACCAAGCCCAACTGCCCCTAATTGATGAACTTTTTCGCACCTTTGACAGCATTGATGACCGTCGCCCGGACCCTGTTCCCCCACCGTTCGATGCCCCCCTCAAAAAGTTAGCTCGGGAAATTTGGCATTTAGCCCCCTGGGAAGTGTTGACTGACTTGGACATTATTGCTATCCAAATCCCAACCCTAGAGGATGTGCCGCCGCTCTACGCCTGTGTGATGGGGATGTTGGGGGAAGAATATGGCATCATCCTCTATCGTTCCCTGGAATCCCTGAAAAACTTTCGGGAAATGGCCATGGGGGAGGAAGATAACCAGTCTTTAGAACAGGTTTTTCTCTCCCAGGACTGCTGGTTTATTAATTATGAAGCCGGTGACCAGGGGGAAACCATGCCCAAGGAAAACCCCCTGTTTTTCTCTGCCAGCCAGGATGGCCAGGCCATGGCCATTTTTGGTAGTATCCATCCCCTAGAAGGTATTCGTCCCTTTATTGACGAAGGGGAAGCCTTAGCTATCTACTGTGCCCTGGAAGGGTTGGCCCATTTTGTCAAAGCCCACCACGCCGATTTTGAAGCGGAGAATTTGGAGCTAATCACCAAAGAGGTGCAGGTCAAACACCCCCTCAAACCCAAGGTCGCCAAGGAGCAGTTACTGGTACGACTGTCCACTCAACCGGATCTAACAGCGGAATTTTTAGCGCAACTGGGCTTTGATGAGGAAGACGAAGAAGACGACGATGACCTGTTAGAAGATGATTTGATTCCCGACAATTCCTATATGAGCTTGGGCATGGTGCCCTGGGAGTTAGTGCACAGTCTCCGTTCTTCCCCCATGGTTCATTACCAAGCTGGTGAGTTTCGCCAAAAGGGGGACGGGATGCCAGTGTTGATGATTCAAACTAGCCGCCCCAAAGCCAAAGATTTGATTCGTCGCCTCCAGCAAGAGGGAGAAATCGCCGGACTGGGTTTTAATGTGGGGCGAGACCCCTGGACGGAAACTAAATATGATCTGGGCATCCTCAAAACCGGCCGGGATAAATTATTTCTCTTTGGGGAATTTCTCCTTGACGCCCCGGCCCACCGCCAGGCGAAAAAGAATTGGGAGCGTCGTTGTCGGGATACCAAGGGTTATTGTGCGGTGCTGATTGCCATGGGGGTAACGGGACAATCCAAGGGCAGGCCGGAACTGCGCCATATGTTGGGTTATTTTGAAACCCGCTTCCTCACGCCCCAAGAGTTGGGATTGGGACCCCTGCGTTTGTCCCTGGGGGTGGACCTAGACTTCTAGGGATTTTGTAAACTTTTATTAAAAGAGTGCCGCTATGACTACCCAGAAATCCAGTCTCACCTATGTGCTCGGGGCGACGGTGGCGGCGATCGCCATTGTGGTGGGGGGAGGGCTTTTTCTCTACTCAAGGGTGAACCGGGGTCAGGGTTTAACTCCCCAGACTGGAGCCCAAGTACTCCCCTCGGACACCATGATGGCGGGGTTTGTGGAAACTGATCAGCAACGGTGGTTGGCCCTGGGTAAATTCCAGGCTTTTGCTCCGGAGCAATGGGGAGATGCGTTACAGGAAAATTTACTCGCCAGCGGTGACATTAACTATGCCCAGGACATCCAACCCTGGCTGGGCAATGTGATGATGGCCATGGTGCCGATGGCAGGGGAAGCAGATCAAACCGACCTATTGCTGGTGGTGGGGGTTAAGGATAAAACCAAAGCACTGCAATTCTTTCAAAAGTTAGCGGCGCAATGGCAGTCGCCTCCCCAGGAGTTGGAGTATGAGGGGGTGAAACTCTGGGAGGCAGTGACAGGTAAGGGAGAAACCATTAGCTATGCCTTGGTGGACGAAAAGTTGGTGGTGGCGTCCCAAACCAGCACCATTGAAACGGCGATCGCCACGACCCAACAGGGCAATTCCCTGGCGGCAGCGTCCCAGGACCGGGGGTTATGGGAAAAGACTGCCAGCTTAAACAATCCCATCGCCACATTTTATGTGCTGGATTACGGTCAACTACTGACGGCCATGGCAACCCAGTCCGGCGAAAACTTGCCACCGGAGACCTTAGAACAATTAGCCCAAATTGAGTCTGTGGTGATGGGGGTGGGCGTCGCAGAGCAAGGATTACACTTCCAGGCGATCGCCAATTTGGCCCCTGGAGCGCCGATGGACTTTCCCCCCAGTGATAATCGCATCCTAGAAAGGGTGCCCGCAGATGCTCTGATGGCCCTCAATGGCGCTGATATTAAGGGACGTTGGCAACAGTTGGTCAGTCAAGGAGAGACCATTGCCCCCCTGGGGACGACAGTGAAGGAAATACGCCGCACTTTTACCGCGGAAACTGCCTTGGATTTGGACAATGATGTGTTTGGTTGGATGGACGGGGAATTTGCGCTGGGTATGGTTCCAGCTCGGGGAGGCATGTTGGGGGACTTTGGCGTTGGCGGTTTAATTCTGTTGGAAACAGGCGATCGCCAGACAGCGGAAAATACCATTACCCAATTAGAGAACCTAGTCCGGCGGGAATTGCCCCCGGGTATGGACTCCCGTCAAGAGGAGGTACAGGGGGTGAAAATTACCCTTTGGGATAGCCCCGATCAAAGAACAGCAATGGGCTATGGCTGGTTAGATGAAGATGTCTTCCTGCTCACCATTGGTTTTGCCCCCGATCCCCTAGTGGACCTTCCTAGGGACGATTCCCTCGCCGCTGGAGAGACTTTTGCAGAGGTTACCTCTGCTTTGCCCCAGCGCAACCATGGTTATTTTTACGTTAATTTCGAGGAGGTCTGGCCCTTGTTTGGGGCTCTGTCCGGAGCTACGGCAGAAGTGCCACCAGAAGCCCAATCGATTTTAGAGGGTATCACCGGCTTAGCTATAACCACCAGTAATGTTGATGGGGAAACGGGACAGGTGGACTTGATGGTGTTGCTTAAAACTGCGCCGGAGCAATAGTTTCTACCCGGGCAACCGGAGGAGACGAAATCACTACCCTTCCCCCGGTTTGTTTAACGGTTCGACGAGTTGGCTGAAAGCCCTTGGCCACATTTTAAGGCGGCCCCAGTAATGCGGGCTTTGGTCTAAGTTCTGCCCAAACTTGGGTGGTCCAAGGAGCTCGACAACGCTACTTCTTCTACAGACTGTTTAACCAGCCAATGACACCGTGCCCTGTGACCACTTCCATAATTAGGAGGGAGGCAAAACCGATCATGGCAAAACGACCATTCATTTTTTCGGCGTATTTAGTCCAACCCGCTTGTACGGAAGAGTCGACGTAAACTTCTGGTTCAATGGCAAAGTTGTTGAGACGGTTGTCCTGATCCAAGCGGAAGCCACGGGTGGTCATAATTGGATTACTCCTAATAAAAACTTATGTTAACTATTGTAACACTTTTTTAAGGAATGTAACAATGACCCCTTCTTCCCATGCCACTGCAGTCCAACAGGCGATCGCCGATCAACTGCTAGAAATGATTCTCCAGTCCCAGGATTTACATAATGTTTATCGACTGGTGGTGGAGGGATTGCAGCGGGGCCTAGGGGTAGACCGAGTGTTGCTGGTGCAGAATGCGGTGTTCCCGAACCTTCAATCTCGCCTCGTGGCCCAGGCTACCGCTCCCGACAGGGGCATTGTGCAGTTAGATGAACCCTGTATGGATTGTCGTTGGCTCCATTTACTAGGGCAATTTCCTCAACACGGCCTGTGGACAGTGGGGGGGCAGGGAGATAAATTTGTTGAACTAGAACCAGTACAGGAAGAATTTTGTCGGACCCTGGGGATTAAAAGTCTATTGCATTTACCCTTGAGGATTAACGATCGCCATTGGGGAGTCCTCAGCCTCCAATACCTCCGCCAAGCCAGACTCTGGCCCATTGGAGACCAACAATTTGCCCAGCGCATTGCCCATTTATTCTGTTTGGGTTTGATGAAAACGGAGCTTTGGATTCATTGCCAGAACCATAAAAATGCTTTGCAGACTGTGGTGGCCGATGGCCAAGCCCAAAAGGAAACCTACCTTAAATCCGCCCAGCGGGAACGGGCGATCGCCGATGTGATCGATAAAATTCGCTTTACCCTTGATCTACGCTCCCTGTTTCAAACCACAGTGACAGAGGTGGGAAATTTGTTGGCAGCAGACCGGGTGGTCATTATTAAGATTAGGCAGAATAAAAATTTTTCCTGGGGAGAAATTCAGGCAGAAACCCAGGCGGACGAAAAGCTCTGCCCTGTGCCCCCAAAGGAAAAAGTGCCTTTGTCCACCCAATGGATTGACCATTTTGCCAAGGGATTAATTTTGGCCATGGATGACACCGGCGACCAGGGAGCGGATTTTGCTACATCCATGTTGGGATTACCCAAGGCTAATTTGGTGGTGCCCCTCTTTTCTGGCGATCGCCTCTGGGGGGTGTTGTCGGTGCACCAATATGGGGAGTCCCGAGCGTGGGAAAGTTCGGAGATTGAGTTTACCCTGAAAATCGCCCTCAACTTAGGGGTGGCATTGCAACAAGCAGAATTATTAACCGAATCCCAACGGCGATCGACTGCGCTCCAAAGTGCCCTGGGGGAAGTGGAAGCCCAAAAGGATTATCTCGCTCGCATTGCAGAGGAAGAACGGGCCCTCACCAGGGTGATTGAAGGCATTCGCCGGACGTTGGAGTTACAGACTATTTTCCGAGCCACCAGCGACGAAGTGCGCCATTTACTCAGTTGCGACCGGGTGTTGGTTTATCGTTTTAACCCAGACTGGAGCGGGGAATTTATCCATGAGTCCGTAGCTCAAATGTGGGAACCCCTGCTAGATGCCAACAATAATTTTCCCCTTTGGCAAGATACCTATCTCCAGGAAACCCAGGGGGGGCGCTATCGCCAGCATGAGAGTTTAGCAGTGGGCGATGTGGAAACAGCGGGTTTTAGTGATTGTCATTTGGCCAATTTGCGCCAGTTTGAAATTCGTGCTTTTGTGACGGTGCCGGTGTTTGTGGGGGAACAACTCTGGGGACTGTTGGGGGCCTATCAAAATGGGGCTCCCCGCCATTGGCAAGCGAGGGAAATCCATCTACTCCACCAAATTTCCAATCAGTTAGGCGTAGCAGTGTACCAAGCCCAGTTGTTAGCCCGCTTCCAGGAGCAGTCCAAAACCATGGAAAATACCCTGGCTGACCTGACGGCGATCGTTGATAATCTGGCCGATGGCCTATTAGTGATTGATCTGTTTGGTCGCATTACCCGCTATAACCCGGCTTTGTTGGCCATGTTTGATCTGGAAGGTCTGGAACTATTGGGCGCGGGGGTAGATGCCTATTTTCCCGCCACTTTGAATCAGTTGTTGGCTAAACCGGAAAGACAAG
The DNA here is from genome assembly GCF_014698605.1 of Synechocystis sp. FACHB-383. Taxonomy (NCBI): domain Bacteria; kingdom Bacillati; phylum Cyanobacteriota; class Cyanophyceae; order Synechococcales; family Merismopediaceae; genus Synechocystis; species Synechocystis sp. FACHB-383. Next base: position 93,264 of record NZ_JACJTJ010000023.1, read on the forward strand.
AGCAACAGGTGGTCACCGCCGATGTGGCATTAAGTCAGGGTCGCCAAGGACAAGCGTTGATCACTAGCATTACTTCCAATGAAGATGGATGTAAATATTCCCAATGCCTAGGGGCGGTGATTATGATCCGGGACGTGACCCATGAACGGGAAGTGGAACGGATGAAAACCGATTTTTTGGCCACAGTGTCCCACGAGTTACGCACTCCCTTAACTTCAATTTTGGGTTTTGCCACGGTCATTCAGGATAAGTTGCAGCGGGTGATTATCCCAGAGTTGGATCTGGCCCAGCCTCACCTTGGCAAGGCCACGGAACGGGTGATGCGGAATTTGGCCATCATTGAGTCGGAGGCCCACCGTCTCACTGCGTTGATCAACGATGTGCTAGACATTGCCAAAATGGAAGCAGGACAGGAATCATGGGAGGCAAATCCCTGTGCCATTGGCCCCATCGTTGAGCGGGCGATCGCCACCCTGACTCCCCAAGCCCAGGGAAAAAATATTAGTTTGCAGGGGGAACTGGAACCGGATTTACCTAATTTTATCGGGGACGAAAACCGGATTTTGCAGGTGGTGCTTAATTTACTCTCCAATGCGGTCAAATTCACCGCCGATGGCCTAATCATCGCCCGTAGCCACCGCCACCAAGATTATCTCTGGGTGGAGATTATCGACCATGGCCCCGGTATCCATCTGGCGGATCAAGCCAAAATTTTTGAGCCCTTTCAGCAAGGGGGGGACGTACTCACCGACAAACCCCAGGGCACTGGCTTGGGCTTACCCATCTGCAAGAAAATTGTTGAACACCACGGCGGCACCATCGGCGTCCATAGCAGTCTGGGGCAGGGCAGTACTTTCTATTTTTCCTTGCCTATCCCGGTTCCTGATGTAGAAACTTCCCCGGTTGTCTGAGGCTGGTTTAAGGTTATTTTTCCTCTGGTGTCCACGGCCAGCAACGGCGATCGCCTAAGTTTAAGGTATGGTTGATCATGGTAGTTTAACCAAGGCCGGCCTTTTTCCAGCCTGCATTATCTATGCAAGATTTTGGCGCAGTATTCCACAACCAAGTGCTTCTGATTTCCCTGGCAGCCTGTTTTTTGGCCCAGGGCATCAAGGCGATCGTGGAAATTTTCCGCAACGGTAAAATTAATCTCCGTTCCCTGGTTTCTACCGGAGGAATGCCCAGTGCCCATTCTGCGTTGGTGGGAGCCCTGGCCACCGGGGTTGGCTTGCAGAAAGGGTGGGGCAGTAACGAGTTTGCCATTGCTTGTCTATTTGCCGTCATTGTCATGTACGATGCGGCGGGGGTCAGACAGGCCGCCGGTAAACAAGCCCGTATTCTCAATCAATTAATTGATGAATTGTTTCAGGAAGACCAAAGCCTCACGGAGGAGCGGCTAAAGGAACTACTGGGGCACACTCCGGTACAGGTTTTTGCCGGTTTAGCATTGGGCATTGCCATCGCCTTTTTCGCCGTGCCGGTGCAGTGAAGGATGTGAAAATATTGGGCATTAACGAAGCTTTCTGAGAGCGGAGATTAGGAGATTAAATTCATGGAAATTATCCTTTTACTGGCCACTATTTTGATCATTGGCTTGGTACTAAGCTGGTTTTTTAAGGTGACAACGGCAACCATTAAAAATGGAGTCATTATTATCATTATCTTGGTGGTGCTTTATCTCGTGTTTAAGATTACTCCCGCTCAGGTGTGGGAGCAGATGCAACAAATTTTCCAGGGCAAACGATAGAAAGTTACCCCCCTATAAAGCTGAGTTCGAGAAGAAAGAAAAGTAGGAAAAAAACTGAAGGTTAAGAGGATGTGTGAAAAGCAATTGGATGATAGGGATTAAGCTAAGCGCTTGAGTAGAACGCGAATTGATGCCAGATATAACAAAGCTGACCCTGACTGAGAAAAATGGAAAAATCCCACATCGAGATGAATCATTGTTGCTGTATCCACCGATTGAGAATCCACCACCCCATAGCTGGGTGAGTGGGTGGGTGAGAGGGGATCGCTCATGACCAGTGCTGCGTTCCCACTGATGGAGGGTTTGATTAATGCATTCGAGGGTGCCATCATCACGCCACTGACGGAAGTAGTGGTAAACGGTTTTCCACTTGGGAAAATCATGGGGGAGTAAACGCCAAGCAATCCCTCCCATGGGGATGTACAGGAGAGCGTTGACTACTTGCCGCAAGTCTGTGGAGCGAGGACATCCCCCAGGTTTCCCTGGAGCAAACAGAGGGGCAATCAGAGAGCACTGGTCATCACTGAGGTCGGTGCCGGTAGGATGTAACGATATTTTTTGGTCTAGAAATTTTAGTACTTCTACAGACTGAATTTCTCTTTTTTTTTCGCCATACTCTTCTCAGACATCCTCTAATAGAAAGGAGCTTAGTTTTCTTGTGGAATATCGTAAATTATGAGCTTTCAGCACCTTAGTTATTGATGGATGATTAGATTTGTTTAAATTGTACGATATTCAAAACAAATAGAGATGGAGAAATTAGCCAAGGCTAGAAATGGAAACTAGCAGAAAGAAAGGGCCCATTAAAAGATTCCGAAAAGCCAAAGGCATTGCTGCCCGTACCTGTTTGATAATTAAGTTGATAGAAACGATAGGCCAATTGCAAAGAAATATTTTCCCTGACCCACCAATCCATACCAAAAAATAAATTCCAACTGTAATTAGTGTCTCCTGATAGACCAAAACCTGAAACATCACCTCGAAACCAAAGGGTAATTGGATCAGATAACTGTAAACCTAGTTTTCCACCGATGAGGGGATCAAGCCAAACTTTTCCTGCCTGAAGAGTATTTTGGGTCGTACCTTCAATATTGACTAGACTACTAGAAATGCTGTAGTTAATCGTATTTTCAAGTTGCAGATTAACACTGTTCAGACGCACTCCTAAAATGGGCTGGAACCAGAAACGGGGAAATTCTTTTCCAGAGGGTTCTTTAGGCAACCCCGCGGGGGGAGAATCACCGAAGTTATAACTAATAGCAAAGTCATAAATCCCTTGGTTAAATTGAAGACTACTGTCAATATTATTGTTAATTTGTTGCGGTTCCCGATTATCTTGAAAATTTTGAACTTTGTTTATATCTTCAATTTGTTGATCAATTAATTGTTTATCTTGTTCAATGGTGGATTGCAATGTCCGTAGCGATTCACTATCTTCAATTTGCTGTAATTCTTGAACTTTTTGACCCGCTTCTTCTAAGACTGCTCTAGTTTGCTGTAGGTTTTGCTGAACTTGATCTAGGCTAGGAATGGTGCCAATATTTTGAATTTGTTGCTGTAGATCTCGTAATTGTTCCTGATTCTTGGCAATGGCACTATTGAGGGCGATCGCCTTTTTGAATCCTTGATCTACTTCGAGGGGGACGTTGAGGGATTGAACCTCTTGAATGTTTGTGGATAAAGTTTCTAGTTTCCGACCATCTTGAGCTAAGGTTTCCGTAAAAGATTTAAAATCAGATGCTAAAGTTTCTAGGGATTGGGCATCTTTTGCTAGGGTCACCTGGAGGTCATTTACTTCTCTTTCAAAGTTTTGTAGGGTTTCACTAGCTTTCAGTTCCTCTTGTCCTTGCAAGACTTGCACTTGCTGATCTAAAAGGTTCGCAACTTCCTGGATATTGCTGTTAATGCCTTTAGTTAAAAAATAGTCCACCGTATTAATTGGACTAGGAGTACGGGTATTTGTTCTCTGAACACTACCCGCTCCCTGTAAATTGGCATAGTAACCATCGATGATAAATCCCCAGTTTCCTTTCCAGGCTTCCACACGACCACTCGCCGCTACGTTGAGGTATTGCAACAATTCTCCCAGTCCCAAGCGGTAATTAACGGTCTCTCCTTTAACGGTAGCACTGCCATAAGTACTAATAGGAATAGTGGCGTAGGGTTGAAAGACAAATCTCCATTTATCACTATCTTCTACGGTCTGAACTTGTAAGGGATCAAGAACTTCAGAGGAGTCGGGGACAGTTTCAGGCGGGGGGATAAACTCCTGAGAAATTAGGGTATTTGGTTGGGAAGATAGAATTTCTAAATCCGAAGCACAGGAACTCGTCGGAGCCGGTAAGGGCTGCTCTTCCTCCAAACTGGATTCGGTCGGTGTAATGAAGTTTGATGTCGGCACAACTTCATTACAGGAACTAACCAATTTTGCTTCTGGGGCTATTGAAGATAACGAAACAGGATTGGCAAGCACTTTTGGGGTAAATAAACCAGAAGTTCCCAGCAAAAAACCTTGAATGATTAGGATTAATTTGATAGGATTTTTCAGTTGTTTTAACACGGCGATCACTCCTCTTATTTTTCAGATATATTACTTGATTTTTGATAATTCAGGCATAATTTGGCTAGTAAAAATATCAATTACCCCTGTAACCATAAATTGAACCCCGATCGCCGCAACAAATAAGCCCATGACCCGTTGAGTAATACTCAGTCCAATATTACCTAAAAGTCGTTGTAATGATTTACCTGAAGCGAGAACAAGGAAAACCAGAAAAGTCACAAAAGCGGTCACAGGAATGAGTTCAAAAGCGGTCCCTTTATGAATTTTCTCCGCTTCACTGGCGTAAAGAATTACATTAGCAATAACCCCTGGCCCCACTAATAAGGGCATGGCCATGGGAATCACAATTTGACTGTAAACTGATTTTGCTTCAATTAGATTACTTTTCTTGTCTTCTTGCTTATCAGAAAGAGAGTCTGTTGTATTTGTTCCCTTTCCGTTCACGATATTGATACCGATGATTAAGAGAAGTATGCCCCCCGCAATCCGAAAGGAATTTAGGGTCACACCAAAAAAATTAAGCATCGGTGTCCCTACGAGCATAAAGATCACTAACAAACCTAGAACCGTCAGAGAGACAAAAAAAGCAACAATCCGTTGGACTTCTTTGGTTTCACGGGCAGTGTAACTGATAAAAATAGGTAGCATGCCTAAGGCATTCAAGAGAGCAAATAGGGTGATTCCAAAGTTTCTTAAAAATGAAAAATCCATAATCTGAAAATTCAAATAAAATTTAGACAGAAAATATTGGTAATCCCCAAATAAGTATTCTACCTAAGGGAAAAGCTAGAAACTTATCTTCAAGAGAAATTAATGCTCACAATTGTTCCTGGTTAAAAGGCGATCGCCCAGAGAAAGTCCCCCGTGCGGCAGTGGGGTTAATCCAGGGGAAATCGAGCGTTGGGGGTGTTTCAGTGCCTGTGCTAGGCAACCTTGGCGGGAAATTTTTTCCCAATCCCGGCCGAAAAAGGATGAGCATCGCTAGTTGTCAGTGGAATGCCCGGTCTAAGAATGTGTTTTAAAAGTTTTAGGCAAGCCTTCGGAGCATGAGGTTAACCATAGCCACATAGAGCATTGCCTAACTAGTTGTAGGTTGTAGGTAAATATTTATAATCCTTGCTCAAACGACGATAGCGACCAAACCAAGCTAAGGTATGTTCAACAACCCAACATCGTGGCAAAACCTCAAAGCCCTTTTGTCCCTCTTTAGTGGAGGCACAGGCTGATATTGCACTCGAGGAGTCGGTTAGGACAGTTTAAGCGATTGAGAACGTTTGAACGTTAAGTTTGAGAATTGTCCTAACCAAACCTTTGGCTGTCATAGACCTCACTTTCCACTTCAGAGGAGTACCGTTTATGGTTGGGACTAGATCTCCTCGGCGTCCTCGGGTGTCGCAACGGACGTAAACAGGACACTCTTCGCTGCTCCTAAGGCTTCAGTTAAAAACAGCGATGGTTGAGCTTCTTGAGCCATTTGCTCAATCTGTTGTTTGAGCTGGGCGACCTTGCGGAGGTTTTGCGCTGCCAGGTTTGTTTCCTCTGAGGGGTCTTGAGCCAGGTTAAACAGCTCAACCCGGGAGGGCAACGCCACCTTCCACACGAGCTTCCAATCACCCTCATGGACAGCCGCGCGAAAGGGTTCAACCTCAAAGCCGACGGCATCACGCTCTACAACTTTGCCCTCTGCCAGGGCGGGCCATATGTTTAACCCATCGAGCGGTTTCGTCGGATCGGGTGATGCACCCGCGAGACTGGCAAGGGTCGGATACCAATCGATAATGTGCATAGGTTGATCAGTTGCCGAACCGGGTTCGATCTGTCCCGGCCAGTTGGCGAGGGCCACCACGCGAGTCCCCCCTTCATATAGCGAACCCTTGCCTTCGCGGAAAATGCCGTTATCAGCCGGAATAGAGCCGCCAGAGGTATCCACTTCCCCCGTCACCGCAGCGGAACGAGGGCCACCATTGTCGCTTTGGAACACAATCAACGTGTTGTCGCGCATGCCCTGCCGCTCTAACGCCTCTACCACCTGCCCAATCTGTTCGTCCATGACGGTAATCATGGCCGCATAAGCCCGACGGCTCGGATCCGCGATGTTGGCATATTGCTCAAGCGCTTCTTCCGGTGCCTGATAGGGAGCATGGGGAGCGGTAAAGGCTAGATAGAGGAATAGGGGCGTCTCTGGATCGTGTTCCTCAATCAGCTTGACCGCATCCTGCCCGAGTAGGGTAGTGACATAGCCTTCTTCTTCGACCAGTTCGTTGTTGCGATACCAATCCACGACGCCGTGGGCAGAATGGGTAAAGTAGTCGATTTCGCCCAGAATGGGGCCGTAGTGATAGTCAAACCCCCGCTGCAAAGGCCAGTATCGGCGATCGGCATGCCCCAGGTGCCACTTGCCCACCAGGGCAGTCTCGTAGCCGACCTCCTTGAGCGCCTGAGGCAACAGCCATTCATCAGTCGCCAGCCCGTAGGTGCCAGCAGAGGGAATCACAACCGTTTGCAACCCATAACGGAAGGGATAGCGCCCCGTCATCAGGGCCGCTCTTGAGGGAGTGCACCAGGGATGGGCATGGTATTTTTCAAGAAGGATTCCCGTTTGGGCGAGGCGATCGAGGTTGGGGGTCTGAATATCTGAGCCATGAAACCCGACATCTTTCCACCCCTGGTCGTCGGCCATGATGTAAACGATGTTGGGGCGAGGGGGTTGCTGGGCGATCGCCGCTGGCGACCACCAGCGATACATTCCTAACACAACTGCCACGAGAAAGGCCATAGCAAAGCCCAAAGCTTTTACGTTGCGCATTATTTCCGTTCCTATGCGTCATTTTGAGATGAGTTATGGCCAGCCGGCAATCGCACAACACCTTGCGGCATAATTGATTTCAGAGTTGACCATAAACCTCCACAATATGCCGCTGCAAAATGAATGACTATCTAAAAATCGCAAGTTTGCAGCAGCAAAGGATTAAAAAACTTAAAGGATTTCAATTGAAAAATATGATTTCAGCACTGGCTTCGGTATCAAGTTGGACATTACTTTGACAAGATATGAAACCGCTGAAAAGTCGGATTGCTGAACTGCCGAACAACCTTGCCTCAAGTAGTGCAAAGTACTATCTATTCAAAGATATTGATGAATTAGCGTTTTTTTTGCCTGAAGATGTCTGCCTGACTCCCTTAGAGCGTGAACCGTTTAAGTGTGAATCAGTGGCCCTTAATTTAGGAGCCGTTCAGTTTAATTTCAATTATGTCAACCGAAACCTGCATGCCTTTGGCGATAAGCAGAGGGATTTTTTGACTTTTGCCATGATTCTCAAGGGTAAAGGTCAGCAGGGAATTGAAAATAGACGACTGGTGACCGAGGACTATTTGTTTGGCTTTGACCCTGAACGTAAGGCGGATCTGGTCTTTCCGGGGGGATGTTTATACTGTGCTGTTTATATCCGACCAGATGTGTTTGAAGCGTGTATCCAAACTTTGGATCGGCCAGATTTAGATGCCAGTTTCTTGGCGGAAAACTATGTCCATATGCCAGAGTCTTTTCCGTGCTTACGTGCCTACTTAGAGCAGCTTTATGAATTGTTAATCCAGAGATCACCACTATTGCTAAAGCCAGGTTTTCAACGGATCGTTTTAGAAGATTTTCTGCTGTTATTTGTGACGTCCTTACCTGCTCAAAGAAGCTACAAAATTGCTGGTACATTCTTCCGCCGATCACACTTGGTTAAGAAGGCTGATGAATATATGCGATCACACCTCGACCAACCGCTAACGCTCACTGACCTTTGCGAAGCGCTAGACACCAGTAGCCGCGCCCTCTGCTACGGCTTTCAAGAACTGTTTGGCAGAAGTCCAATTGCTTATTTGAAAATCTTGCGATTGCAAGGGGTTTATCGAGCTTTAAAGGTTGCTAATCCAAACCAAGAAACTGTGACTGAAATTGCAACTTTGTTCGGCTTTTACCACTTAGGATACTTTGCCCGCGACTATAAACAAATGTTTGGTGAGCTACCTTCAGTAACCTTGAAGCGAGGTAATTATCCCTCTTTCATCAGACTGAGGGAGTTAGAATGGAGGTAAAAGGCTGAAAAGCCCGGAGGGAGTATGACAAGGACAAGAGAGGCGAAAAAGACAGTACAGTGTGTAGACATATATAGTGAACTGTATAAAGATATATTTCCAGAAGTGAGAGCTTATGAGTCATTTAAATATATTATTGTGGGAATATTAAGTGATATAAAAAGAAAGAGTTTGCCAGCAATAGTATCATCATTAGGACTGCAAAATCAGCAGGGAATACTGCATTTCATAACAGATTCTCCTTGGGAGTCAAAAGAATTATAAAAAAGAAGGTTGAATATCATCTTAGGAGTTCTAGAAGGAAGAGAAATCATAGTCATAATAGACAAAACAGGAGACTTCAAAAAAGGAAAAACAACAGATTATGTAAAAAGACAATATAGCATTTTTCACATAAATGAGGTAAGAGTTTGTGTCCGACTGGTGTAGTCAAAAGGAGAGTCACAATAACAACAATGAACGAACCAGTTATGAATGTCCACGAGAGTGAGAGCCTCCAAAGCAATTCCGACAGCTTGCTTGGGTTCTGAGTAGGTTCGAGGCTCTAAAGTCTTCAAGATTTGCTTAATTTTAGACCAACAATTTTCAATAGGAGAAAAATCAGGAGAATAAGGTGGAAGAAAGATTAAATGAGCGCCAGCTTTTTCAATAAGTGGACGAATATATTTTTCTTGGTGAATTTTAGCATTATCTAAAATTACGTAAGCACCTTTCCAAAGAACGGGGACTAAAATATTGGCAATAAACGCTTCAAACTGAATTCCTTTTGTCGCACCTAAAACTTGAACTAAAGCTAGCAATCCTTTTAATGCTAAAGCGGCAATCATAGATACCTACATTCCGCAGGCTCTACCAATAGTTACTAAATTTTCGGGAAAACACTACAGATATAGCAAAGGACGAGATAGTTAGGACAGTTCTCGCAACGCTATATCCAATGCAGAAATCAGCGATTCTCCATTACTAACAAGTTGGGAAACATAACGTTTTAGTCTCGCCCAGAACTTCTCAATTTTGTTCAAGTCTGGTGAATATGGTGGTAAAAATATAACCTCACACCCAGCTTTTGCTAGCAATGCCTTTATTCTTTCTTTCGGATGGAAGCTTGCATTATCCATGATGAGTATCTGACCTGGTATTAACTCTGGTAATAACATTTCTTCTATCCCAGAAGTGTTGAACGATAGTTATAAAGAAGGAAAAAGCCCTTTAAAATGATAGAATAAAGGGCAGAAACATTAAAATAATTGAAGCAATGATATCAAATTTTGGACATATTGTCAAAACTCATCTATCTAATTTTCCTAAAGATGACTACCCAGTGTTAGACACATTTAAGTTTGTGAGTATCTGGTTAG
>NZ_JACJTJ010000024.1:0-24699 GCF_014698605.1 Synechocystis sp. FACHB-383
TTCAGACTTTTGCTGAATATGGCATGCGCTTCCAGATTGAAGAGAGCTTTTTAGATGATCAGTCCAATGTCTGGAATATCCAGAAATCACAGATTCGTTCTGTCTGTGCTTTTGGGAGTGTCAAGAAATTTGTGTAAAGGGAAAATTAGAAAAGAAAAGAATTAGGGTGTTCAATAGCAAAACAAGCAAGAGCCGCCTTCCAATGCTGGATGGGCATAGTCCATTTACGGCAAATACGTTGCAAAGCCAGGTATAAGAGTTTGAGTAGAGAGTCTTGGGAAGGGAAAACTCCCTTGGTTTTAATGACCTTACGAAAAGAACGATTGAGAGACTCAATAGCGTTAGTGGTATAAATTACCCTCCTGATATCCGGTGGATAATCAAAAAACGGGATAATGTATTCCCAGGTATGGAACCAGAGCTGACCGATGGCAGGGTAACGCTGGTCCCATTTCTGGGCAAACTCCGTCAGGGCATGTTCTGCCTGGGGGACGGTGGCAGATTGGTAAATAGTCTTGAGGGAAGCGGCCACCTCCTTGCGGTCTTTGTAGGAAACATAATTGAGACTGTTCCTGAGCAGATGGACAATACAGCGTTGTACTTTCGCCTCCCGAAAGACTGCGGCAATAGCTTCAGGGAAGCCCTTGAGTCCATCAATGCAAGTGATGAACATCTCCTGAACCCCACGGTTACGAATTTCGTTGAGCACCGAGAGCCAAAATTTAGCCCCCTCTCCTCCTTCCGATAGCCATAACCCCAGAACCTCTTTGTGTCCCTCAATGTTTACCCCCATGGCGACGTGGAGTAAATGGATGGAGACCCGCCCTTCATGGCGTATGTTCACCCGCAGTCCGTCTAGCCAGACGATGGGATAAACGGCTTCGAGCGGGCGATTCTGCCATTCCCTGATGTCTTCCTTTACCTCCGCCGTTATCTGGCTCACCAACCCGGCCGATATTTTTACTCCGTAGAGTTCCTCGATTTGTTCTTGGATATCGCGTGTGCTCATGCCATGGGCGTATAACCCAAGGATTTTTTCATCTAGTCCCTGGATTCTTTTTTCTCGTTTCGGCACCAGTATTGGCTCAAAGTTACTTTTTCGGTCTCTGGGTACATTAATGGTCATTTCCCCCTGGGCACTCTGGATTGTCTTGTCAGAATAGCCATTACGGCTATTTGACTCTTCCTCATTTTGCTCCAAATAGTAGCTTAGCTCTCCCTTTAGTGCCCGTTCTATCAGCCGTTTACCTAACTGCTTGAGCAGACCGTTCTCCCCCAGGATTTCTTCCGGGGTTGAATAATCCTTTAACAGTTCATCCATTAATTTATCGGCTACAGTATCCTCTTTTTTCTTCCTTGCCATCATTGCCTCCTTGCTGAAATGGGTTAATTTGTATTCTTGCTTTTACACAAATTAATTTACAGTCCCAGCCCTTAACGTGCAGAGGTTACTACACAACTGGTTCCGTCCTCATGGAAGTCTGGAGAAAAATACCACTCCGGCTATGGCCATGGGCTTTATTGACCGCCCTGTCGAAATTGCAGAAATCCTTAATTCTAGAGGCTTCTGCCAATTCACTCCTTAAAAGGACAGTGCCTGCCGGTGGGGATCGGGCCGTTGGTGGTAATAACGGTAGCGGCGATAATCTCGCAAAATTTGCCCGTGGTCAAAACAAACCGGGTCGGGAAATTCCCACAGATCAAAAAAGCCGACGGTTTTGGCATCGTCCGCAGCTTGGGGTCTGCCGGTGGCTGCCGCCAGGAATACTACGCTGAGGGTATGTTGCCGGAGATCTCTGCGGGGGTCCGAGTAGGCATAAAACATTTCAATTAACTGCACATCCAGGGAAATTTCTTCCTTAGCTTCCCGCAGAGCTGCCGCTTCGAGGGTTTCTCCATAGTCCACAAAGCCTCCAGGCAGGGCCCAGCCGTGGGGCGGATTTTGCCGTTCAATTAATAAAATAGGCCGCCGGGGTTGATCAATCATTTCGATAATCAAGTCCACCGTGGGAACGGGGTTACGAAAAGTCACAATTATGCCTGCTAATGGATAGAAATTAATTCAATAGGGTTAATACTTAACTATAATTTAGGTATTAGCTGAGTTTTCCCCGTCATTCAATTCTCAATAAAAACAGAACTATAGTTCTCTCAGGAGAAGAGATAAGGCCTCTTACGACCGCCCCAGCTTTAGATACCTATCTTTACTTTATTCGAGGGGGTATCCAAAAATAAAATAAATGGTTGCAACAAAAAAAGTATCACAAATATCCCGTTTGGTCATTTGTGAGGATACGACTGAACGCATTTGGTTAAACGGTCGTTGAATCGGCGGAGGGGGTAAGCAAAAACAATTGCTGGCAAAGACAATGATTTCTAATCATCGTAGGCGATTCGGATTAATTTTAATTAATTTTGCCACACTTTCTTTTGTGGTGGCTTCCGTTGGGTTTTGGCTAAGCTACCGTCAACAAGTTAAGGAGACCAAGCGCATATTAGAATCGGTAAACTCCCATAGCTCAACGCTAATTGCTACTCTCAAAAACAATTTTGATCAAAAAAAAACCTTAGATATTCTCAATACTTACCATCAAAACCCAAGCCGTTTTCAGACAGAAGAAATTATCATCGGTAAAAAATCAGGGGAAACAATAGACTGCATATATTCCCGTCGTCAAGGCCATCCTAGTTGCGATCTTACTTTTGAGCACAGTCTAACTAATCAAGATTGGGCAAAACCAATGAAGTTAGCCTTGGAAGGTCAGAAGGGCTCCGAAATACTCAAGGACTATAGGGGTAAAGAAGTGATTGCGGCCTATTCCCCAGTCGCCCCCTACAGTTGGGGAGTGGTCCACAAAGTCGATCTAAGCGAAATTCAAGCCCATTTTCTGAGGGGTTGGTGGATGGTAGCCATCGGTAGTTTCTTAATCAATGGCGTTGGCATCTTTTTATTTTTCCGCTTTACTTCCCGAAATTTATTAACATCGGAAGAGGTTGCTTCATATAAGCAACTCCAGGAAAAACTGAACCAAGATAAAGATTTTATAACCGCGGTAATTAATAATACCAATACATTAACAGTGGTGGTGGATAGTGAGCGTCGTATAATTGCGATTAATTTGCCCTGTCAAGAACTTTTCGGAATTACATTAGAAGCAGTGCAAGGGAAAACATTTGCAGAAGTATTTATCCCCCAATTTAATGCTGATTTTTCCGTTAGTATGATCACTGATTATCATGATTTTTCCCAAATTTATCTGACAAATGAAAGCGATTTAAAATCACCTACAAAATATATTGTTGAATGGCAAGAAATTCCCTTTATAAATCCCAACAACAAAATCAATTGCTATATTTTTAATGGCATTGAGATCACTGAAAAATATATCTATGAAAAATCCCTTTATGCTTCGGAGTCTCGCTTCAAAGCAATGTTTAATAAAGCGGCGATCGCCATTTTAGAAATAGATGGAAATCGTCAAATAATCAAGGCTAATAGGACAGCAGAAACCCTCTTCCATCACCCCAGAGGTGAAATGTTGGGGCATTTCTTAGACGAGTATGTAAGTCCGATGGATCTAGATAAAGAGTTGCATTTCTTTGGAGAACTAGTAACGAATAGTCGTAACTACTATCAAATGGACATTCAGTATATTAGTCAAAATAAATTAAGCTTTTGGGGGCAATCTATTTTCTCTGGCATTTTTGATAATAATAATCAGTTTGACTATGCCATTGTCATGATTCAGGATATTAGTAGTCAGCGTAATGCTGAGAAAGAAAAAATAAAGCTTGCAGAAAAAAATAAAAATCTCGTTAAAGCCCTGGGGGAAATCGTCTATTCCTACAATATTGTTGAAGATGTTATCGAATGGCAAGGCGGAGTAGAAAGTATCCTTGGTTATACTCCTGGGGAAATGGGAACTTCAACAGAGCAATGGCTAACATTGATTCATTCGGAGGATCGAGCTTCTATTGAAAATGAACTTAACCTAATCAAAGATAATCATACTAATTTTTTTGAAAAAGAATATCGGTTGCTTGCTAAATCTGGTCAGTTCATCTGGGTGGTGGACCGAGGGGTGACTATTTTTGATCAAGACAATACTTTGTTGAGAATTGAAGGAATATTAGCAGATATTACCGTGCGAAAAGAAGCTGAAGAATCCTTGCGTAAAACTAATGCAGAGCTCATACTATCTCTAAATAAATTGGCAGATTATAATCAGGATATTTTAAAAATCAATGAACTTAATGAATATTTGCAAACCTGTCATCGAACCCAAGAAATCTATGAAGTAGTGCCACATTTTCTGAAGATGCTTTTCCCTGACTGCAACGGCGCCATTTTTAAGATTGATCAAAAAAATCAATTGGTCACCAGTATTTTGGGATGGGGAGAAACATTAAGTGAAGAGTTATTTTCCGTCACTGACTGCTGGAGTTTACGTCAAAATCAGGTTACTAGCTATCCAAATACTACCCATCGTCCTCACTGCTCCCATCTTGACAGTAACGTTATGGCTTCCCTGTGCATTCCTTTAGTTTCCATGGAAAAAGGTCGAGGCTTACTGGTAATTACTAGTGCCAAAGATACAAATTTCACTGAAAATAAGAAACAGATTGCCATTGCTTTAGCAGAGAATATATCTTTGGCTCTAAGCAATCTTGAACTTAGGGAGATTTTAGAGTTTCAAAGTATTCGCGATTCCTTAACGGGTCTTTATAACCGTCATTATTGGGAAGAGTTTTTAAACAGAGAAATTGATTACGTCCAACGTTCTCAACGACCATTGGGGATAATCATGCTAGACCTGGATTATTTTAAGCAATTTAATGACAACTATGGCCATGGGGCTGGAGATGAATTATTGGTTGAAGTGGCTAGATTATTCCAAGATACTATCCGCAAGACCGATATTGCTTGTCGTTACGGAGGGGAAGAATTTTTAATTATTTTGCCCGATACATCTTTGCAAATGGCGACGGAAATTGCCGAAAGAATCCGAGTCAAAATTTCAGAAGTTTGTTTGCATTCTCAGGGTAAAGCTTTGTCATCAATAACGGCATCCTTTGGTGTCACTTGTTGCACGAGTGCAGAAGCTAAATGTGAGTTGCTAGCTCGGGCAGATGCGGCACTATATCAGGCTAAACATGAGGGACGAAATCGGATAGTTAAAGTCTAATTTATGTCAATTTTTATAAAAATTAGTGATAGGTGTTAGTGAAAATGGATGAAATAAATAATTATTTAAGTGCTATTTTGACGATGCAAAAGCCATTGTTAGCAACGATTGGCCAACCTGAAAAAATTCGTCAAGTTTTAGAATGCCTAGGGAAAACATTGGCAGCGGATCGGGTGTTTGTAGTGCAGTTGATTGCTCCTGAAACAAACGAGGGTCATTTTACCAAGCTGATTGAAGAGTGGTCACCCTCAAAAGTTTTACCTGGGGCACCCCTCAAGCTGAGTCGTACTGAGAGCATTGAGGATTGCCTAGGGGATGATTTTTACCGTATTAGTCAGGGTCATTGCCTATTTTATGCCCAGAATCAACTAACGGCGTTGGGCATCTCAGCCAAGGGTAAAGCCTGTGCAACTTATCCTTTATTGATCGACGATCGCCTGTGGGGATATTTTGCCCTTGAACTTAAAGCAAGAAATACGCTGTTGCCGGAGGTTGCCCAACAATTGATCGAGTTAACGGCCGATAGCATTGCCCTGGAAAAAAAATATCAAAACCGGGAAGACATCGAGCTCCATTGTCAGCAGTGTCAACTATTTCATCACACCGTTTTTTCTCAGGCTGAAATTGGCTTGGCAAGGGTGGGCTTAGATGGTCGCTTTCAACATGTCAACAATAAGTTGTGTCAAATTGTTGGCTACCCAGAGAAAGAGCTAATGGCCCTCAGCTTTCAAGAGATTACCTACCCCGATGATCTCGGCGATGATTTGCACTATGTCCAACAATTATTAACGGGAAAAATTGAACGGTATTCCATGGAAAAACGCTACATCCGTTCAGATAAATCCCTAGTATGGATAAGTTTAGATGTGACCCTAATCCGGGATGCCAACGAAACCCCCGAGTATTTCATTTCAGCTATCCAAGATATCAGTTACCGGAAACAGATAGAAACTGGTCTAAGGGAAAAGGGCATAAGTTTTTATCAAGTTCTGAATCAATTACCCTATCCTGTGATTATCTATAATGCGGAGGGGGAAGTCTTATTTATTAACCAAACATGGACTACCGTCACGGGTTACCAGCACAGCGATATTCCCACCATTGATGCCTGGATAGCCAAAATAAAGGATTCGGAAAAAGTTAAGCTTCTAATTAAAGATGTTTTTGAAACGAAGAAGCAAACAAAGAAAAAACAAATTCGGGTGAGGACAAAAGCAGGTATTATTCGCATATGGGATTTTACTTCAACTAACCTAGGTCGCATTTTTAATCAGGATAATGTGGTGCTTGCCACTGCGGTGGACATGACCGAACAGATATCCGCTGAGTTTAAAATTAAGCTAGCCAACCAAAAATTATCCCATTCCGTCGCCTTACTAGAAAAAAATAAGCATCAAGCTAACTTACTTAATCATCTCAACTTACAGTTACAAACCTGCCAATCCCTGTCTGAATCCCTATTAACCATTGAAGCCGTTGGCGGAGAACTATTGGAAAGTCGTCAAGGTTTTTTGGCGATCGCCGATGTCGAAGGAGAGAAACTTACAACCCTAATTCGCTGGGGTGATGGCTTAAACGTTAAGGACAATTTTAGTCCCCAATCCTGTTGGGGAGTCCGGCGGGGTAAACGCCATTTTATGTTGGATCCAAGCCAGGGCATTTGCTGTCACCATTTCCAGGCAGAAAAAATAAGTATTCCCTACTATTGTGAACCACTAATAAACAATAATATCTTACTGGGAATATTGGGTGTTTCTCTGCTTGCAACGGAGACGATTGTTACAGACCTCTCAGAACAATCATGGGAATTGGATTTTCTCGGAGAACTATTAGCATTGTCCCTATCAAATTTGAGATTTCGGCAATTGGCAAAAGACAATCTCATCCATGATTCAGTGACAGGTTATCAAAATCGTAAGGCTCTTTTACAAATCTTAGCGCAGGAAAAAATCAAACAACATAATTCTACTGCTGCTTCACTGCCACCGTTCCTCACTATTTTAGGCATTGAGAAATTCAAGCAAGTTAATCAGCTACTTGGCTACGATGCTGGCAACAATTTACTGAAAAGTTTACTTGATGATCTCCGTTATTGCTTAGATCCTCAATCACAAATCTTCCGTTACGAGGGTATGGTATTTGTGATTTTATCTCCGGAAGAAATCAAAGAAAGTCTAGTTAATATAATCGACTCCAAGTGGAAAAAGTTAAAGCAGCAAAACAAAGAACTTATGGAAATTGATTTGCACATCTGGACTGAGACTATTCTTCTTACACCTGAAAAAAATCAATCAGTTGATCATTCCATTCAAAAAATCATTACTTTCATGAGCCAAAGAAATCTACAGTAATCGTTCGACTTGGAATATAAAGACATGGAATCTTTACAATTTTGATACCAAACTTTCCCATAAAATAGCCCTATAATCAATAACTATTTGACTGCAAAAAATATGAATATTTGGTGCTCTATCGAAGAAATTTAGATGGATAAGCCCTCGAAAAATGCTATAGTTCTTGGCTTTAATACCACTGTTAACAGCGAAGTCATGGCCATTGTTTGCACATTCTCTATTCCCGTTGGCCAGTAATTTCCACTAAACTGGTTTGCCCTGTCCAGGCTAAACGGCGATCGCCGCAAAAATCATCAAAACGATCTATTAAAAAACCGATGAAACGGTAATTTTTCCAGCCATATCCTGGGCTGGCTTATCGGCAAGTTTAGATTCTTAAAGAAGACAAAGATATGCCCGTTAGAGTGGTAGGATAGTGGTGTGCGATCCTGTACAAATAAATCGTGTCTATCTGACATGGCTTTAGATGATCAGTCTTTTATCTACAAACAAAATGACTTAAAGCTTTGCCGTGAGAAAGACACTTGCCAGGATAAACCCCCTATCAAATGAGCGTTGCGGCTGTTGTGTGTGCGTCAAGTGGATTCGGAATTTAGTTTATTTTCATTTAGACCTTGGTAATTTAGCCCAATCAATAATATGCCCTAACTTGTAATGAAACCTCTGTTTACCAAAGTATTGTCTGGGCTTCAATCTCGACTAAGTATCGTGGTTATAACTGGCTTACTTGGTGGTACAGGAATCTATGTTATTTACAGCATGGGCCGTTTGCTCAACTTGACCCATCAGCTTTACCATCACCCCTTCGCTGTCAATGTCACCGTTGAAGGGATCAAGGCGGATATTTTTGCCATGCACCGTTCCATGAAGGATGTGGTCTTGGCTGATTCCTCCGCAGAACTTAATCAGGCTGTTCAACAGGTGGATACGCTAGAAGCAAGCGCCCTAGACCGGTTTGATGTAGTCCGGAATGGCCTCCACGGCGATCGCCAAATAATCGACCAGACTGAGCAAACTTTCATTAACTGGAAGCCCATCCGGGATCAAGTCATTGCGTTGCAACGAGCAGGTAGGACGCGGGAAGCCGCAGCAATTACTAAAGGCCAGGGAGCTAATTACGTTGACAGATTGGTAAAACAAATGGATTCCGTAGAGGAAGTTGCCCAGAATCAGGCGCAGATTTCCCATGACCAAGCCCACAACACCTATGTTCAGCTTCTTATTGTCTCGGTTATCCTACTTGTATCTACTGTCAGTTTGAGTGTGGTATGGACTCTCTGGCTCACCCACCTAATTAAACAACGCCGCTTTTCCCAAAACCGATTGGCTTTTCAATCTCGGCGATCGGAAGCCCTGCTGGAGTTACCCAAACACGCAGACCAGTTGAGTGAAGTTGCTTTTTTACAACGAGGGCAAGAATTTGCCGAAGAATTAACCGGCAGCAAAATTGCCTTCATTCATTTCGTCAACGACGATGAGCAAACCATTGAGCTAGTGGCATGGTCCCGGGCCACCCTTCAACATTATTGCCATGCCGTAGTTGACCGCCATTACCCAGTGGAACAGGCCGGAATTTGGGCCAACGCCCTACGTCAACGCCAGCCGGTAGTGATTAATGACTATGCAGCCCATCAGGGTAAAAAAGGATTACCGGAAGGCCATGCCCACCTGGAACGACTGATCAGTGTACCAGTTATAAATAACGGCAAAGTCGTCATGCTGACTGGAGTGGGAAATAAGGTTACCCCCTACACCGATCAGGATGTGGAAACGGTGCAATTAATCTCGAACGAAATTTGGCGCATTACCCAATCCCATCGCCTTTACGAGCAACTAAAGATAAGTGAGCGCCGCTATCGTCAAGCCCAATCCATTTCTAATATCGGTCATTGGGAGGTAGACCTGAAGAGTAATGATTTTTACTGGTCTCCAGAAGTCTTTGAAATACTAGAGACTAATCCCGCCGATTTCCATGGCAGTCTGGACGATTATATTGCTATTGTTCATCCTGACGACCAAAAGGAAGTGGCTCAAAAATATGATGATTTACTCAAAAAACAAATTAATTTTAATTCCGTTCACCGTATTGTGACTGCCGCTGGCAAAGTTAAACACGTTCGAGAATATTGTGAAACAAACTATGATAATAAGGGTAATGGCATTAACTCGGTCTGCGTTGTCCAGGACATCACAGAACAAGCCCTAGCTGTGGAAAAACTGAAAGAGTCAGCCGCCGTTTTTCGGAATACATCAGAGGGAGTCATAATTACCAATCTAGTCCCGGTCATTTTGGATGTTAATCAGGCATTCACTGAGATCACTGGCTACTCTGCCATTGAAGTGATTGGTGTTAATCCAAAAATACTACAGTCAGGTCAGCAAGATAGTGCTTTTTACAAGGCTCTTTGGCAAACGGTAAAGGAAAAAGGAAGCTGGCGGGGAGAATTGCTCAATCAGCGCAAGGACGGCAGTTTATATAACGAAAAACTTACCATTGATACCCTCTACGATTCCCAGAACCAACCCATTGGTTATGTTGGGATCTTTTCTGATATCAGTGGCCAAAAGAAAACTGAGCAACAATTAACATTTTTAGCCCACAATGATTCTCTGACAGGGTTAGCCAATCGCTTTAGTCTTCAACAGCATCTTGAAAATGCAGTGCTAAAGGCCGAGGCTGCGGATGGGAAACTTGCCGTTCTGTTTATCGATCTGGATCGATTTAAACAGATCAATGATACCTTTGGTCATGTTATGGGCGATAGATTGCTTCAAGAGGTGGCTAAACGCTTACAACAGGTGGTTCGGGGGAGTGATTTTACCGCTCGGATTAGTGGTGATGAGTTTGTCCTGGTACTTGATCGAATAGACTCCTTAGACCAAATTGATGATGTAGCCAATCAAATTTCCCAACGGATTTTTTCTCCATCTTTTATTTTAGAGTCCCAGACAATTTATATTACCGGTAGCATTGGTATATCCTTATTTCCCCCAGATGGAATCACCGCAGATATCTTGATCCGCAATGCTGATATTGCGATGTATCAGGCTAAACAAAAGGGACGTAATCGTCATTGCTTTTACGACAGTGCCATGGCTAGTCAAGCCTCCAATGCCTTGAAGATTGAAAATGCCCTGAGAGAAGCTGTCAAACAGCCAGCATTTCGGGTGGTTTATCAGCCAAAATATGATCTCCAACAACGGCGATGGCGGGGGACAGAGGCCCTGATTCGTTGGCAACACCCTACACTGGGAAATGTACCACCAGCCCAATTTATTCCCGTTGCAGAGCAAAGCGACCTCATCCTTCATATTGGTGGTTGGGTATTAAATGAAGCGTGTCGGCAGGGCAAAATTTGGTTGGACCAGGGCGTTGACTTTGATAAGATTGCGGTCAATGTGGCGGGGCTTCAATTACTCCAACCTGATTTTATTAATGTGGTGAAAACAGTCTTGCAATCCGTCGGGTTTGACCCTAAACATCTAGAACTAGAAGTGACAGAGGGATTCATTATGCAACACCCGAGTAGCCAAATTAAACAGTTGCAACAGCTTCAGGATATGGGGATTTCGATCGCCATTGATGATTTTGGTACGGGTTATTCCTCCCTGAGTTATCTGAAGCGTTTACCCATTAATACCCTAAAAATTGACCGCGCTTTTGTGGATGGCATCCCCCATGATGCTGATGATGTGGCGATCAGCAGAGCGATTTTGACCCTCGGCAAAAGTATGGGATTGTTGATCGTAGCAGAGGGGGTAGAAACCAAAGCCCATGCAGAATTTTTAAGAGCAGAGGGTTGTGATATAGCCCAGGGTTATTTTTATTCAAGGCCAATACCACCGAGCGAATTGCCCGATGTATTCCAGTCGGCATCTCCGGGCTAAGCAGAAGAAAGAAGACAAGGGAAAAAGGAACGATCTAGAGAACAATTGGAAGGGGAAGGGTTTGTTTTTTCTCCTTCCGTCATTCATCCCAATTAAGGATGCGTCTAGTTGTTGGCTTCGGAACCACTGGCAACGGGCAATGCACAGTCACCATTGGCACACATTCCCTTTTCCCTCTGGGCTAAAATTTCCGCCAAGCTCGGCCGTCCTGTCCAGCTCAAACGGCGATCGGCCCAAAAGTCGTAAATCTTATCCACCAAGGGGCCAATGATAGGCCAACGGGTGGGAGCATACAGCCAACCAATACCCAGCACTTGGTACACTTCCCGAAAAACCGCCACGTTTTTGATCACTGTCCCGTCGGCCTTCACAGCATGGATGCGGGCCATGGCATCCTCAAAACTAACATCGCCATGGTCTTGGGGATTGTAATCCGGCTGGGCAATGTCCACAAAATTAACCAAGCCCCGGCCCCGGTCTTTGCTACGGAGAAAATTCACTTCCCTCAGACAAAGGGGGCATTCACCGTCGTATAAAAGTTCAATTTGCCAATTTTTCACCGAATTTACTCCCCTAGGGTCAAAATTTCCACCCCATTTTCAGTGACGGCAATGGTGTGCTCAAACTGGGCGGAGAGCTTGCCATCCTTAGTGATAGCAGTCCAACCGTCATCTAGTAGCACCGCTTCCCAGGTGCCTTCATTGATCATGGGTTCAATGGTAAATACCATCCCTGGACGGAGTCTTTTGCCCTTACCTGCTTTGCCGTAATGGGGAATTTGGGGGGCGGTATGGAAAATTTTACTAATGCCGTGGCCGACAAAATCCCGAACCACGGAAAATCCCTGGGCTTCGGCATGCTTTTGGATCGCCGCTCCAATATCACCAATTTTGCCGCCTGGTTTAACTGCTTCAATGCCTAGTTGTAAACATTCTTCGGTGACTTTGACCAATTTTTCTGCCACTGGGCTGGGGGTACCAACAAAAAAGGTGCGGGAACAGTCGCCATGGTAGCCGTCCAGGATAGGAGTAACGTCAACGTTGATGATGTCTCCTTCCTGCAACACCCGTTTGCGGTGGGGGATGCCATGGCAGATAACTTCGTTGATGCTGGTGCAAATGGATTTTGGGAAACCGTTATAACCAAGGGGGGCGCTGATGGCTCCGTGGGCTTTTGTCCATTTTTCCGCTTCGTCGTTGAGATCTAGGGTGGTTATGCCCGGTTGCACCATTGGTGCTAGGTGATCGAGTAGGGCCGCCGCTAGTTGGCCCGCCTGCCGCATTTTTTCTATTTCTCGGCGGGAAAGGAGGGTAATAGTGTCGCCCATTGATAATGCTTACTCTTACTGTAAAAAATCAAAAGATATTGCTGGTTGTACTTTAAGTTTAACCAAAACTTCGACTGAGTTCACTCTCCCATGGCAGGGACGTGATGTTCAAGGGGTAAGTGGAAAGGCAGACTTACAAGGGTTCATCATCAAGGAGGACTCTGATGGAGGTAATAGCGGTTCAGTGCTTCCAATAGTTGGTCAATGTGCCCTGGGGAATGGGTGGCCATGACTGAAAAACGCAGTCGGCTGTGGGGAACGGTGGGGGGACGAATGGCCGGAGCAAAAATTCCTTGGTCTCGCAAATACTTGGCCATTTCCAGAGCGTTGGCTGGGTTGGCGGCTCCTACCCAGAGGATGGGGGCATTGCTTGGCGATCGCCGAAAGTTTGATTTGACTAAACGTTCTAATCCTTTGGCTAGGTAATCAACGTTGTGCTGGAGTTGGGCAACCCGTTCTGGTTCCCGTTGGATGAGTTCGATGGCGGCCAGGGCGGCGGCGGTGTCGGCGGGGGAAAGGCCGGTGGTGTAAATCCAGGTAGCAGCTCGATTCCGCAGAAAATCAATTAGGGCAGTACTGCCAGCAACGTATCCCCCCAAACTCCCCAAGGCCTTGCTGAGGGTTCCCACCTGAATCCAATCTCCCACTGGTAACTGAAAATGCTCCCGGCAGCCCGTTCCAGTTTTTCCCATAGTGCCAGTGCCATGGGCATCATCCACTAGCAACATACTTTCAAACCGCTCGGCGATCGGCACTAATTGGGGTAGGGGACATAGATCGCCATCCATACTGAACACGCCATCACTAAGGATCAAACAACGGCGGTGATGGTCTCGATGTTGCACCAACAGATCGGTCAAAACTTCCGGGCACCCATGGTCATAGTTAATTACCTTGGCTCCACTCAACTGTGCTCCCCGCTTCAGGCTGGAATGATTGTATTCATCCGCCAAAATTAAATCCCGCTTACCCACCAACGCCGTGATGGTGCCCAAATTAGCCAAATAGCCAGAGCTGAACACCAAAGCGGCTTCCGTCCCCTTCCACTGGGCAATGGCCTGTTCCAATTGTTCATGGAACTGACGATGGCCACTCAACAACCTCGATCCCGTACTCCCCGTCCCCCACTCGGCGATCGCCTTGGTGGCCGCTGTTTTTAGGTGGGGATGGCCAGCCAAGCCAAGATAATCATTACTAGCAAAGTTAATTAGCCGTTGCCCCTCCAACTCAATTTCTGGCCCTGGCCCCTGGGTAATTAGCTGGGGATGGCGATGCCAATGGGCCCGCTGAATGGTTTCTAGAGCATCTTCTAGCCAAGCGTAGGCAGTGGAACCAGTAGCCATAAACTTCAAACTGAATAAAACAAACCCCCCAACCATTATCTAGAGGGGGGAGTTTTTTTCTTTTTTTTTAATGGCGGGAGGCGGATTTGAACCACCGACCTTCGGGTTATGAGCCCGACGAGCTACCAGACTGCTCTATCCCGCGTCGCTTCAAACATCATAACTGATGGGGGAGATTTTTGCCAGAATTTATTTTTGAGGGCAGATTCACTCCATGGGCAGTGACCTAGAGAGTAGGAATTTTAGGGATTTTCAAAGTAGATGGGAGGTATCTGGCGGCAATGGTCACAACTAGATGACATGACGCGGTCAAATACGGGGGTAGTCGCAAAATTCGGCGGTAAAGTGGATTGTGGTTTTGGCTTAAGAGCAATTTTTTGTCCCGAGCCGGCCTCAATATAGTCTTTACGGACTAACTTTCCGTTTTCCTGCACTAGCAGAATTATATTTTCTCCGCTGATAACTCGCTCTGGCTCCCAGGGAAAATAAAAGTATAAACCTGGGCTGTTCGAGGATAAGATAAACTTGTTATTGTTTACTATATGTTCTTGCCAAAATGTAGGAAAACTAGTTTCAGAATAGACTCGATAAATTCTTGGAACAAATTCCCAGTCCGAAGGAAATAAATACATGGTCTCTAGTACGAAAGGCAAGCTCCAATCGAAGGGATTAATTTGCTTTCCTGTCACTAAACCTGGAGCCTGCAATAAAATTGTTGTGCCATCTTGTAGATCCGGTGCGAGGTAGATTATGTCCTGTATAAAAGTCTGTTGAGATTGCCAGCTCAAGCGATATTGGTGTTGAACATCTAAACAAAAAGTAAATAAAAAACCTAACTGTAGGGATAAAATTGATATTATTATGTACTGTCTAAATCGCCACCGGTGGGCAGTAAGCAAAAGCAAAATCCAAAGACAAGCAAAAATAAGGGTTGTACCCAAGGAAGCAGCAAAATGGACTCGGGAGGCACGACCGTCAATGACTGTCACGGATAGTAGTAGAGCCGAAGGATAAGCTAAAATTGTCATCACCAAGCCTACTATTAAGCAGTGCTTCCAGGAGTCAAAATCAGGATTATCACTAGGGCGTAATGCCTGTCCCCAGCGAGAATTGAATAAGTTAATTAAAATAAACAAAAATAGCAGTGAGCTAATCAGTAAAACCGGCCAATATTGTCCCAATAGTTCGTTCAAAACTTGTACGGGACGGAGAATAAATGAGCCTAGGGAAACCAAAGGACCTAATGTTACCTGTTGAGCAACTTTTTGTAAGGCCCCAACGATTCCTATGCCACTAGCTCTTGATTCTCCAGCCCAACGGCGAAGTAAAAAGTAGCTAATGACAATGGCTAAAACAATAAAGCAATGATAGATTTTTTGTTTTTTTGTTGTTTGGTGAGGACGAAATAGAGGAGCGGTTAAAAAAATCAGAAATAAACTTTCATAGTTTAGTAAGGATAAAATTGCCAATAAGTAACTAATTCCCCTCAAGCAAAAAGTAAATATTTTTGAATAAGAAATGGTAATATAAAAATGAAAGGCTAATAATAAAAACAATAGAGATGTTTGCAGACCAAAAAGATGCACGAGATAGCTAAAAGTTGTGTCCGCTGGGTAGAGACAGAAAAACATACTGGCTATCAATGCCCCATAGGTACTGTAAGTAAGTCTGCGTACAAAAGCAAACCACAGACAGGTGTTAAGACCAAGAATAATAAAACCGATTATATATAATGCCTGAATACCTCCAAATTTAGCTCCCCAAAAGGGAATAAATATAAGTAGAGCCATATGCACCGGGCGACCCTGCCAAAAGCTAGTGATAGCAGCATATAGAAGATTCCAATTGTGGTGAAAATCATTGGCGATTCCCGTAGCAACAAACCCCCAGTCATCCTCGTAAAGTCCAAAATCTTTTGCTAATAAAAAATGAGCGATCCATGTTAATACTAATAAGAATAGATATGGAAAAAGAGCTTCTATTCTAAAGTTAAAAATTGAGGCAGGAAATTTATTTTTTAGAGCCTCTTCACTGTTTTTTTGAAAACCCATATCAACCTCCTAAACAGGCAAGAAATCAGGTTCAGAGTCCAAGCCGTAGTAATCTCTGTCTACAAATCTCTGTTCACAGATGCCAAAAGCTGTTGATTCGTCTAGAGTGGCAGTCTTCGTGATCACAAACTTATGAATTTCTCTGTTGTGGAGTTCATCAGCCAACTTCTGGCGAATAAAATGCCGGTAGTTAATGGCAAACATTGGTCGAGCAAGATAGGCCTTATTCCAACCACATAAAACCATTGACAACTTAAAAGGATTTTGATTCAAAAAAATGAATAGTGCTTCTGCCAACTGTGGATAAATGGGATTAAAAAAATCATCCAGGACTATGATGCCGTCGTCTGACAGTAGTTCTTCACACAATTCAAGGTCATTGATCACAGCCCTGCCTGTGTGTTCACCATCAATATGAAGCCAACGACAAGTAGAACGTAAATCACCAAGGGAGTTAACTGTTACTCGATAAGAAGGTTGCTGAATGTATTTCCCTCTGGTGCCCAGAATGGGAGCAAGGTTGACTTCTGCATCTTCAATATGGCGGGTGCAATCGATCAGGACAAATTCTTCTGTTTCTTTGAGGTGGAGGGATGACATCAAAGCTGACAGACCTTTATAAACCCCAATTTCCAACATATTGCCATGGATACCATGGGTATTTTGGAAACTTAGCAAAGCATCCCAGAGGGCCGCACTCTGTTCCAGAAAAAAACCAGGAATTTCCCCCTGCAATTGCTTAAATTCACCTAGCTTCGAGAGATACGCATAATTGTCTTGGATTGATAACATAGGAACGTCGGTAGTCGGTGGAACTCTGGATAACTTTGTTGATTATGACTACTGACGAGTTTTTTTGCTCCATTTAAGGAAAAGCTACACCGCAAAATAAGTGGCGGGCATAATTGCATTACACCACTTTAAAGCCTGGCTAAAGATTTCGTAATCTTGGAAGAAGAAAACGTTGCCCCAAGAATTTTCCAAGGAATAGTCAGAGTTACAGTAATAACTGACTTCGTGTTGCCCCCAAATGCGATAAATGACGATATGCCAGCGGTAGTCTCTTTGCCTCATAGCTGGCACCAGATCCGCTAGATGGTTCATGGCTCCGGTCTGCCCAAAGGGGAAAGTGGGATCCCAAAATTCCGCTAACACCACTGGATAACGAAAATCTCCCATGCCCTTAATAACTTCTAGGTCAAAACCCTCTGCGTCAATTTTGACTAAGCCAATATCATCAGGTAGGATCCCCGCTTCATGCAAACTAGCAATGGTTTTGACTTCCACCGCAATGCTGTCTTGGAAGGCCAAGCCTTCAGTGAGGGAATGGCGAGTTAAACTGCTGTAGAAACTGGCATCATCAAAAATTTTATCTTCTGTCTGATCCACCACCAGATGTAAACTCCTGGTTTCATTGGCGGATCCTAGGGCGTAACCAAGGGCATGAAAATTGCTATTTTGTCCCAATCTTTCTTGTAATTGAGCTAGTACTGGTGGAAAAGGTTCAAAGGCATAAACTTCGTAGCCAGTCTGTAATAATCTAGCGGAGACATCGCCTCGGTTAGCGCCCACATCGATCGCCCGTCGGTGGGGAAGACAGGAATAAAGATAAACCATTAACTCAATGTCGATCGCCTGGAAATAGCTGGGGTCGGTGATTACTTTAAATTTCTGATCATGGACATCAGCGGCAATCTGGGCTAAGTTCTCCCGGACAAAAACAGTCTGGGCTTGATTTTCTTCTTGCAATTTCAAAAACTGACCGGTTAATAACTTCTGATAACTTTCAGCTTCCCCTCTGATATTTTTAAATTCTTGGTGGATATAACCATTGCTTCTTTCAGATTCCTCTCTAATTTTTTTAAATTCTTGGTGTACCAGTTGATCACTTCTTAGAGCTTCTTCTCTAATTTTTTTAAATTCTTGATAAATATTCTCGATTTCTATGCGATGTTCTGCCATCATCCTCTCGAAGATTACCTGCCGCTCTTGACCGGTCTCTATCAAGTATTGCAATGTCTTAACCTGGTCTAGGGCAGACTTAATTAAGAAGATTTGGCTCTCCATGATTTGATTAGCATTTTGAGTCTGTTGCTCTGTAAATGCTCCAATGGCCTGGCGATTCTGTAGGCTGACATCTTTGACGTAATCCGTTGCTTCTCGAAGGTAGTCTAATTTTTCCAGTACAAGATCCTTCAAGGATTTGATTCGTTGGATGGCGCGGTTGTTTTTTAGCAATTGCTTGAGCATTAGATGACAGAAAGATGGAGAGTAGTATCAGCAAGAAAGATAAACTAGAGACATTATTTGAGTAAAATAAGTCAAAACGAACTAGATTTTACGACTGGTTTCAGGCATTAACAAATCCTGACGGATGAACACCACTTCTTTCTGCAATAGGGTACCATCAATGGGCGATCGCCATTCGCCAGTTTCGTCGTAATAGCGGAAACCCAATTGTTCTAGGAGATTGAGCATCTCTAAAAAGACCAGGGCATTTTCGTCGTAGCGGACATAGGAAAGTTCTGCCACCACTAAATCCACTTGCTCGAGGAAATTTTTTGCCCCCGCCAAGACAATATGTTCGGCGCACTGCACATCAAGTTTGAGGATACCCCGCCCTTGGAGATTTTCTTCTTCAGCCACCTGGTCTAGGGTTTTAACCGCCACTGTCACCGTTTCATAGTCCCGAAAGTCTGCTGGGATGAGCAGGGAACTGCCATAGAGGTCGGGGGAAACCTGAAAACTGAGCTGCCCTGATTGGTTAGAAACGGCAATCTCGAGGAATTTGGCCTGGGGAATATTCTTCAGGTAATAGTTGCGGGCGGCCTGTTCATAGCGATTAATCAGAGGATCAATCAAAATAAACCGGGCTCCGGGAAAAAGTTGACTGGCGGTATGGGACCAAATGCCATGGGACGCCCCCGCATCCATGACAAAATCAGGACGGTAATGGTTGACATCTAAGCGACGCATCACTTGATACACCTGGGCGTAATCTCTATAGATCAGGCTGGGTACTGGAGGTTCAATGAAATGCACTAAGTCAATCGGCGATCGCCGGAAGACGGATTCAAAGCGGTCATCGGCGGCCTGTCCTTCAGCCAGGGAGTCCCAAATCCAACTATCAATATTTTCATCTCCAAATTTTTCCGCCACGGCTACAGCATTTTCCCTAAGAACTCTTTGACGTTGGGGGTCTAACACTTCGGCTACGGCGGCCCCAAAGCTCTCTGGAGTATAGTCACAGACCACGCCAATCTGAAAACGATGAATAAAACTAGCGGCGGAGGTTTTTGGGCTCCCCATCAAAATTACCGGGGTGTTGGATGTGGCCAGGGCAAACAAGATCCGTCCAGGTAAGCTTAGCTGGGAAAATTGGGGTTGATCATCCCGCTCATCCATGGTGCCATAAGGAACCACAATGAAAGGATATTCCTGCAGTTTTTCCACCAATTTATCCTCGGGAAAAAGCCCTTGGGGATAAATACCTTTAGCTTGTAAATCTTCATTAGACTCTGTCAGCCAATAATATTTAGAGTTGCCATACCAATCTAACTGCACACCAGCTTTCTTCGTACTGTGGCAGAGGTCAGAAAACCACTGTTGGCTCCAGATACTACCTAGCAGAGCGCCTCGTTTTTGTTCACAATTGTCTGAAGTGGGTTGAAAAATTTCCGTTTTAATTAACCCATGGGGAACCACCGCTGGCAAAATCCAAAACTTTAAACCAAATTTATTTTCATAGGCATCCCGCAGTTCTGGGTGGGTGGCAAAGCGCACATCTCCCTTTTGCAAAAATTCCTCCATGAGGGCATCGGAAATATTATTAACTGTTACATTCTGATCGTCCATAATCCAAATACCCATTGGCGCTCCAAATAATTCCTTAATGGCGATCGCCGTCAGCACATCGGCAGTACTATAGGGGACACAAAAGATCCGACTAACTTGGTGGTCAGCGAAAATATGAGTAATATTGGTGAAAATATCCTTACGAGTCCAGCCATAATGGGGAAAATGATAGGATTGAACACCAAAGCAATGGTCTCCTCCATAGTCATTATTCACACGCACAGAAATAATTTGACTATCATCAGCAAAAACTCGGCGTATCAAGGCTCCCGTACCATGGCGAGGGGTAACCTCATTTAGGGTGATAACCACGCTGGCATCGGCGACCTTGACTAAATTTTGGATTTTTTGAAAACGATAATCTCTGGGGTGACCTTGGGCTAAAGAGTCCCACATCCATTGAGCCACACCATCAGCACTGAGATTTTGTCCTAAAAGTAGCGACTGACGCCGCATATTCTTCTGATTATCTATTTGTATAATTTCATTTAATTTTTGGGAAAATTCCAGGGGTCGATAACTACTAACTAAACCCAAACCATTACTTACGATAAAATCACCAATCACACTTTCAGGATTTCCTAAAGCCAATATTGGTAGATTGGCGGCAGCGGTGATTAAACAAATAAGATAAGGTAAACTCAGACTAGTTGATTTTGGGTTATTACCATGGTTGTCAAAACTTTCCGTAGGAATCACAGCAAAGTTGGCAGAACGCATTAGAATAACCAACTCATCTTCTGATATTTTTCCTTTAAAATTAATTCCATCCTTTGCTATTTCTTCTTCTTTAAACATCAGTAACTGGCGATTAGGATCACCATACCAATCTAGTTCTATACCTGCAGAACTACAAAGCTTACGTAATTTATCTAAGTATTCTTGACTCCAATTATCACCAGCAGTGATCCCTTTACTTTCCGCTAGATTATGGTCGTCAATATTCGGAGCTTCAGTTTTAATTATTCTTCTCTCTATTACCGGAGGAAAAAACCAAAATTTACGATTAAATCTACTGCCATAGGTTTCACATAATTGTGGAGATCCCCCCAAACAAAGATCTGCTTGATTAAACAATTTCCAGGCTAACTCTTTTTCTTTATTATTAAAAGAAATAAACGCGTCCTCTATTATTAGTACACACAAAGGACAGTTGTAAAGACGTTTAACTGCCAATCCTAAATAATAGTCTTCAGGACAGCAGGGAATACAGAGAAGGCGCCGAGGAATATAGTGATCTAATTGACGTACTATCTGTGCAGACAGAATCTCCCCAGACTCAAAATATAAATCGCCAGAAGAAAGCTTAAGTGTATTAGTGCTAAAATCGAAGGTGTTTTTAAGGACAGTTTTAATGTTATGGGAATTATTGATTTCGCAATAACCCGCAATTAAGTCAATTTCTTTGAATTTTATACTTCGTTCAAGAGCTAACAACGCCCCAAGCAATTCCTGTTGTAAGTTGTAAAAATTGTTGGAGATTTCAGACATTGATAGGCTAAAGTAATTAGGGCGACTAAACCTTCAAAAACTAGACATTCTTCACCTATTTCGGCGACAAGGAGAATAGGACCCCTCTCTGTAGTAATCCTATCTTCTTCCGATATTAAGTGCATCTAGCCACAGGTCACAAGAGTGTATTGAGATCATTGTAAGCGACTTCTTGCAACCACTACCATGCCCCATAATATTTTATTAGTTTCCCATTCTGACTTTCCCGCCAATAGTGCAGTGCATGTTCATCATTATGCAAATGAATTAGTAAAGCTTGGGTGTGATTGTGTTGTTGCCGTCCCCTATAATCAAGATTCAGTCAAGGAAATGCCTAATTGTTTGTATTCAGTGGTTGATTACAACCACATGGAGCAACTGCCCAGTAAATTTGAAAATGGTTTTCCTCCTCAAATTGTTCATTGTTGGACTCCTCGGGAACATGTGAGAAAGTTTTGCTGCCAACTATCAGTCCAATATGATATTGCCCTTATTATTCATTTAGAAGATAACGAAGAATGCGTAACTAGTCGATTCCTGGGAATATCTCTGGATAATTTTGATACCCATGCAGAAAAGCTTTTACCCCATAATCTCTCCCATCCTCGAAAATTCAGGGATTTTCTGAATACAGCTGATGGAGTCACAATTATCATTGAAAAGCTTAAGGATTTTATTGAGCCAAATATCTCCTATTTAAATCTTTTTCCCGGTGTTGATCCCGTAGAGTTTTATCCCCGTCTTCCTGATTTAGACCTGCTCAAAAAACTAGAAATTAGCGAGAAATCGACAATCATTTGTTATACCGGGAATGTGCACTTAGCTAACCAAGAAGAGGTAAGGGAACTTTACCTAGCTATCGGTGCTAGAAATCGGGCTGGAAAAAAAACAGTGCTAATAAGAACTGGTATAGATAATAACCTAGATTTTTTAGGTGAGAATGATTTATGGGTTAAAGAATATGTCAGGGAATTGGGATGGGTAAAGAGAGAAGAAATTCCTTCGATTTTATCTATTGCAGATATATTAGTACAACCTGGAGGACCAGATGAGTTTAACGATTATCGTTTCCCATCCAAAATACCGGAGTTCCTCGCTATGGGAAAACCTGTTATACTTCCTAGGACAAATATTGCCAACCATCTTACTCACCTTGTCAACTCCTTTATTTTGTCAGATGTTAATTGCTATTCCCTAGTTGAGACCATTGATTTTTTGATGGATAATCCAGAGATTCGTTCAAAAATAATTCAAGGTGGTCTCGAATATGCTAAAAATCATCTAGACTGGGGTAAAAATTCCAAGAAGCTGCTAGAGTTTTATGATTCTGTCATCTCTGTGTCCTGTAGTGGCAATGAAAAACATAAACTAAATCAAAGATTCAAATTGTTAATTAATGACTATCGACAAGCGAATACTGTGAAACTAAATTTACTAAACGAAAATCTGAATAACAAAAATCAGTATATACAAAATCAAGAATATCAAATTAGTGAACTCCTGTCATCTAAACAACTCCTGGAGTCAGAGATAAACGCTATGCGTAGTAGTAAGTTTTGGAAGCTAAGGGAATTATGGTTTGGTATTAAGGAAAAACTCCTCTAAACTGCCTGGTGTCAGTTTAATTTCTCAAAACTGCTATTATTTCCCCAACAAACGACACTTTTTGTATTGCTCTATGAATAGTCAAAAAAGCTCGAATGATTTAAATAACAAAGTACATGTTTTTACTAGCTGTACGAGTTGCTATATCCCTAAGGCAAGGGTGCTAGCTGAATCAGTCAAAAAGTTCCATAATTCAATTACATTTCATTTAGTTTTGTCTGATAAATTACCTGATTTTTTTGATTTACAAGATGAATATTTTGATTCAGTAATTTTCATAGAAAGCCTTGATATAGATGATTTTCCTCAATGGGCTTTTAAGCATTCAGTAGTAGAAATGTGTACAGCAGTTAAACCATTGGCCTTCCGTAAAATTTTCTCGACTTATAGTGAGTGTCAAAAGATTATATTTTTGGATCCTGACACAGCTATTTTTTCTAGCTTAGATGGCTTATTAGATCATCTGGAAGAAAACAGTATCCTGCTGACACCTCATCAGCTTGAGCCAGAGAAAACAGAGGAGAAAATTAGGGATAATGAGCTAGCTATTCTTAGACACGGGATCTTCAACCTTGGTTTTATTGGTGTTAAAGCTAGTCCAGAAGGTCATAAATTTATAGATTGGTGGTCTGACAGATGCCTTAATTTATGCTTTATTGATCCGGCCAATGGTATTTACACCGACCAGCGTTGGATAGACCTTGTCCCATCTTACTTTGAAGACTTTTATGTTATTCGAGATCCGGGATGTAATGTCGCTAACTGGAATTTAAGTAATCGAGTTTTAACAGGTGATGTTAACACTGAAATTTTTGTTAACCAGTCCCCTTTAGTTTTTTATCATTTTTCTAGTTCCCAGAGCATTATGTCGGATAAGCACGATGTCGTTAATGATGTTTCGGGCTCATTATTACAATGGTATCAAAAAAAATATATAGATATGGAAAGTCTAAAATATGGCAATCTAGAGTCCTTTTATAATTTCTTTGACAACGGCGAATCAATTTCTAACCAGGCGAGAATTTTGTACCGTTACAGCAAAAAACTACAAGAACTTTTCCCAAATCCCTATGACACTAAAACCCAAAAGCGTTCATTTTTTGAATGGTTGCAACTCAACAATTCTATCCAGCACGACATAGGCAGCCTATACCTTGGCGATTTAGAGCATGTAAACCATCACGAAAAAATCTCTGCCCTAAGTAAAAATATTGATTTGCTAAGGGGGGAAATTAATATCGTTACAGCCGAGATGGCTGCCATGGAATCCAGTAAATTTTGGAAACTGCGCACTGCATGGTTTGCCCTCAAAAGTATCTTCAAAGGAGAATAAGCTCAAGTTTTAGGTAGGCTAACTGCTCACTCTCTCGTTCATCCCAACCATTACGGCGGATTCTATGACGAGGTGGTACAATGAGGGACAAATATTCAGGGGAGTTCATCGAAAAGTAAAATGCCAGCTCTATCAGTTGATCTAAGAGAAAGAATAGTCAAGACCTATGAAGGTGGTGGAACCTCAATTAGAAAAGTAGCAGAGCAGTTTCAAGTAAGCAAAACGACCGTTCAGGATTTGCTTAAATTGAAACGAGAAACGGGACA
>NZ_JACJTJ010000025.1:0-85527 GCF_014698605.1 Synechocystis sp. FACHB-383
ATGAGGAAGTGGAATACTACCAACTGGTAAGGACCACCGTTGTACAACCACTCATCTAAGGAAGCAGCTTCCCAGATGGGGTAGAAGTGAAGACCAATGGCGTTGGAAGAAGGCACAACAGCACCAGAGATGATGTTGTTACCGTAGAGTAAAGAACCAGCAACGGGCTCACGGATACCGTCGATGTCGACGGGGGGAGCTGCGATGAAGGCAATGATGAAGCAGGTGGTGGCAGTTAAGAGGGTGGGGATCATCAAAGTACCGAACCAACCGACATAAATCCGGTTGTTGGTAGATGTCACCCACTGACAAAACTGTTCCCACAAGGAAGCGCTTTCGCGCTGTTGGAGAGTCGTTGTCATTTGGTTATAATTCCTTATGTATTTGTCAAGGTTCTAGAAATTCAGCTGCATTCAAGCTCAGAAATATCTTTGCTTGGGAGCCGGTTTTGTATGTATGTAGCTAATATAACAAGATTGTAACAATTTGTAAATAGCTTGCCGCAACAAATTTGTCTAGTGGATGGTTGTTAGGGGTTGCCGATCGCCATTGGCCGGGCAGGATCAACCCTTGTCTAGACTGGTATTGACGTAGTTGAGCATAGGGCGTTGTACATTTTGTTAAATGTTTTGTAACAAAATCCCAGCGTGCAGCAGTGGAGGGTACTTTGGGCAGATTGTTACACTCAAGTTTACTGACTGTGTTGGAATTCTCATTTTTCCCGTCTGTTGTCGTAATTTCCCATCAGATTTATTCGAGACAGGGCAAATGCAATGTCACGGCAATCTACCATTTTCCAAACCGAAACTGAGCTTGAAAAACAACTGACACCGTTGGGGCTCCGGCCGGTATTCAATATGAATTAGCGGGAGGCTGAAAAGTTGTTAATCCTGCAACACAACTTCCCCCTGGCGCAGGGTTTGAAAGACTTCCTTTGCTCCATCCCATTGGGCAACGGTGGACGGAAGACCGTTACCAATTGGTCCCTGTCGCTCCAAAGCAAGGCAATCTAAACAATGCACAGAAGGGAAAGTTTTGGCAATGTCGGCCAACTTTTCCAGGGGGGGCTGTCCCGACAAATTGGCACTGGTGGTGGCCAAGGGCCCTGTTTGCAGCAAAATTTCCAGGGCGATCGCCTGGTGGGGAATACGAACCCCAATGGTCCGGTCTTGACGGGGATTAATTTCCGGGGGCAACTTCTCACTGGAAGGCAACACCAAGGTCAAGGCACCGGGCCAGTATTTTGCCATTATTGCTTGCCACACCTGCCTTTCCCGCTGACTCCCTGCCAAGTAAGGAAAAATTTGCTCCATGGTTGCCGCCATGAGGATCAATGGTTTATTGGTTTCCCGTTGTTTAAGTTCATAAATTAAACCTGAGTTTTCTGGACGCACCGCCAATGCCGGCACTGTATCCGTGGGAAAACTGACCACCCGATGGGCGATCGCCGCTGAAACTAAATCCGATTGACTGACTAGGGGCACGGTTAAGTCCGACTCATCAAATTCAACATCACTATTGTTACCGGGCAATGTCCATTATTTACCGTCCCGGTAAGCCCACGTACCAGAAGTAAGTCACCATGGGAATTAGGGTTGCCAACGCCAACAGCACCACTACCCAGATGGTGGCACTGGTATCGTCGGTTTCTTCCGCTGTAGTGAAAGTTCCTTCCAAGCTAATTTCTTCTAGGGCTGGGGGGCCAGGATCCGGTTGTCCAGCCAGAATAGCACCCAAACGTTTGTTTGCTTCAATTAACGCTTGGTTATACTTTGCCCCATCTTTGAGGGGGACCGCCAGGGTTTCCCGCAGTAAACTATCGACCATCTCATCGGTTAATAGGGCCTCTGCCTCCTCTCCCCGACGCAAAGCAGTGCTGTTGGTGAGGGTGTCTAGCACTAACAGGGTTTGATTACTCTGGCTGGCTTCATCGGGATACCAACGCTCAAACAGATCATTGACAAAGCCGTCGATGGTAGCATCAAAATCCAAACGACGGATAACCACAAACCGAGCTTCTTGCCCACTGGACTGGGCTAATTTTTTTAGATCGCCATTTATTCTGTTTTCATTGGCCAGGCTGATGGCTTCTGCTTGATCCACCAAAAAAGTCTTAGAGCCAGGGTCCAAAATTGGTAGATCGTAAACGCCAGTGGCCAAGGCTGGGGCTGGACTAAGTCCCAACAGTACTAGGGTTAAAAACAAAAAACTGAGCAAACGTTTACAAACAATACTCAGATTGAAGGGATGGTGAGGGGCGACAGTCATGGGCAATTGCCGGTGAAACTCCACTCTTCAGCTTACCAAAAACAGGTCAAAGGCAAATTTTGACCGGGGCAATAACTATTGCAAAAGGATGAAGCTGTCAGGTCAAGCCCCAGTTACGGTGCTCCTTGATGTATAAAAACCATAGGTTTCTGTATAGTGTTCCCCAACGCCTAAGGCAATATCCATGGGAACACCACAGGATAAACCCCTGGTGACAACAAAAAAATTTAAAGTAGTTCACAAGTTAGAAGAACTAAAAAGTTGGGCTAAAAACTTAACTTAAGGGCGTTGACAGGGACATCATCCCAGGAGCCAACTATGCGGAGTTGTGCTGTCCATCCTTCTGCTTTTTGAGCAGGGGTAAGATTTTCCTGCCAAGAACGATGGCAATCCTGGGCGGCTTCTTCGTCCAAACAAGCAATGCAAGCATAGATAATGCCCGTGGGATCTAGCTGTTCATTGACCCAAATTTTTTCCATGAAGTGTTTTTCCTTGGCTGACAAAGACCACCGACGGTGGCTCTCAACTTAAGACTATCAAAAGTCTTGACTTCTCGACTTTTCGGCGGCGATAACCAAAAGCAAATTTTTTAGCTGGTCTGTGACCGATGCCGCAGTGTAGGGATCATCCGGGTCAGGGGGCTTACCGGGAATTTCAAAATGGGGTCGTTCGCCATAGATTTGTCCCCAGCGAAAATCCGCTTGATGCACAATTTCTCTCAACAGGGCAGAATTCTCCAATACCTGCTCCAGCATGGTGGTCAGCGCCATTAGGGGAAACTCTAAGTGCTTACTAATTAAGGCGTCTGCTTCGTCAATGCGATATTGCAACACCAACAATAATGCCCCCTCGGAATCCTTCAAATGATCGTTGACAAACAATTTCATCTCCGTCTTTCGCTGTATCAATTTAGGTACAGGGGACTCTCCCTTGAGAAAATCTCCCCCTGCCTGGCCAATCACATCTGCCAAGGTTCTTTCCCGACCGGCGATCGCCTCTAGAAAAATTTGTCGGTCTCGGTCTGATGCCGACTCCGGGGGATGGGGTAAATTCGTCATCAAAAAATTAGGGAAATTCAATCGGGGGCAGGGAAAATCTAGCTAATGTTGGACGATCAACACCGAGCATTGCACATGGTGAATGACATAACTACTAACGCTCCCTAAAAATACCTCTGCTAAACCCTTTAGTCCCCGGCGACCGAGCACCACTAAATCCGCATCCCAATTCTTGGCCATGTCACGGATCCAGCGCCCCGGTTCCCCCACTTTCACGTCCCACTCACATTGCACCCCATCTTCCTTTACCTGTTGGGCGATGGATTGCAGCCACTCCTGGGCTTCCGTTTGTCGTTCTTCCAAGTGCTCTTGAATGACCTGGGAAAAACCAATGGCAGCTTCCCCATAAAAGCTGGGGTAAATACTCAAATCTTGACTGTCCACCGGAATACAGTAGAACAGCATTAACTGAGAAGATTCCTTCTGGGCCAGGGCGATCGCCTGCTGTAAAACCTCCTTGGCCAATTCAGAGCGGTCTAAGGCGACTAAAATCCTTCCGTAGCCCATGGTGGAAACTCCTGCCCCATATCTGTGGCCTAGCAAAACACAGGTGCATCAAACTCACCTTCATACTTCTAATTTTAGCTTCTGGGGGTGATGTAATTTTTGGTTCAGCAGTGGGAAATCCTGGGAAATCCACAGTCCACTACATCCTGTCTTCAAACCAGCAAGCTGGACATACCGGAGCTAAATTAATAAAAAACTGGGTCCAACTAGGGGAACCCAGTTCAGCGATAATAATCGGCGTGAAGCCAAAAACGGGCTTGGAGGGACTCGAACCCCCGACCTCGTGGTCCGTAGCCACGCGCTCTAATCCACTAAGCTACAAGCCCTAGCCGTTTACCTGACGATTTATAACACTATCACAACGGTCGAAATTTCCGCAAGCTTTTTGGGTGGGGAGCACTGGGGGAATTTTTGGTAGGATAGCAAAGATAATAAATAACCCTTTGGAGAAAACCTGTGATCGAACCCCTATTGCTCGGCATTGTACTTGGACTGATTCCTGTGACTTTATCGGGGCTGTTTGTGGCGGCTTACCTGCAGTATAAGCGGGGCAACCAGTTCAACTTGGATTAGGGAACTTCCGTCATCGTCTTTTGCTAAAAATAATTACTTTCTGACTTTGCCCAGGATTGGGTGCAGGAAAACCCCAATTTCAGCGGTAGCGAGTTGGGGCTTAATTTTGATCAGCCAAAAATCAAATAATTTTTTGAGTCGACAAGCATCAGAGCAATACTTTTTTGCCTAAGTTACCCCAGCAGGCCTCTTTTTTTACCTTTCTGGCGAGAACGGTGGAAATTCTCGGGGGGTAGGGCAACCACAGCATCTTCCAGGGATAGACGCCGGACTTCGTTGGTGAAAATATGAGCTTGATAAACTTCTTGGTTATTGAGCTCTAGGGCCGTGAGCCAGCCACTTTTGGGGTGATAGGCTCCAGTGTCAATGTCCAACCAACCAGGCCCCGAAACTAACTTGCCTGGTTCCACGTTGGCAAAGGTGAAGGTTATGGTGTGCCCGGTGATGATTAACTTATTGGCAAAATAGGGATAGGGATAGCGATGAAACACTTCGCGAATCCAACAGAACTGGGCTTCTCCCTGCTCTTCAATGGGGAGGCGGGGATCCACCCCAGCATGAACTAACCAAACGTCCCCCAAGTCCAAATAGAGGGGTAAATTACGCATCCAGTCCACATGACTTTGGGGAATCTGGTGATCATAACTTTCCAGGGTTGATTTGCCTCCGCTATAAATCCAAGCGTGGAGCAACTGAGGGGAAAAATTAACGCCCCCCACCGCATCCAACATCATTTGTTCATGGTTACCCAGCAGGCAATGGTATTTGTTGCCCATGACGAAATCCACCACTTTGGCGCTTTCTGGCCCCCGGTCGATCAAGTCACCGACAAAGTAAACCCCATCTTGGTCATTGGGGGCGATCGCCTCGAACAAAGTAGTAAGGGCATCGAAATGGCCGTGGACATCACCAAAGATAAGGCGTCGAGGATTGGGCATGGATCAAGCGAGCCGGGGCAGGGGGAAATTGGCAGGATAGTCTAAAACAATTGCAGATGCAGACACAGATGACTAAAGGTTGGGAAAGAGTCGAGATGGGCAAGGGATAAATGGCTTAACTTGGGTTAACTCCCTAGTCCAATATAGTCCAAGCTCCAGGTAATGGAATTTTTCCCGGCTTGAGGGAGGGATCAGTCCAAAATTTTGACTAGTGTGAGAGTGGATTTTGAACTTTTTAGAACTGTAGATAGTGGAGCAATTGGGTAATCAAGGCCACCGGTAATCCCAAGCGTTTTTGCAAATCTCCCAGGTTACGATATTCTCCCCCTGCCTCCCTTTCTTGCAACAAGGCAGTGGCGATCGCCGGGGATAGGTTGGGTACAGTGAGCAATTGGTTAAGGTCGGCTTGGTTAACGGGAATTTTTGGTGGTGCCAGTAGACTCTCTGGGTCAGCATAGGTAAAGGAAAGTATGGGTTCCCAAGGCTTAATTTGTTGCACAGGGACATTGAGGGCGGCCGCCAAGTCTTCCAGGGCTAAAAATTGCACCCCCATGGTGCTCAACTCTTTCAGTTGTCGGGCTTGATGAATGGATAGCCCCGGCAGGCGCAACCACTCATCCACCGTGGCTTGGTTGACTTCGATCCTTAGCCCCAACTCTCCGGCGATCGCCAATTCTTGCCAAGATTGAAAACGGTAGTAGGGATCGCTTTGCAGACGGTGTTGGAGGGCCCGACGACGAAAATTGACCATGGCCAAAGGGAGGGAAAGTAAACAAATACAATTCTAGTGGGGAAAAATCCTCGCCACCCCACCATCCGGGATTGTAGAAATGGGGGAAGATGGTATGGAGGCATTTCATCCCCTGCACTGGCACAAGCATAATGAATTGGCATATTAGCGACGCCCAAAACCTAGCTACCATCGACTATGAAGTCGAAGACCATGGCCATAGCCCTGCCCAGTATGAAATTCTGCGGCGAGTTATCTACGCCACGGGGGATTTTGAGTACCTTAACCTACTACATTTTTCCCCACGGGTACTGACCATCGGCGCCGCCGCTTTAGCTTCCCGCACCACAATTCTGGTGGATGTGCCCATGGTACAGGTGGGTATTGTGCCCACTTTGCAAAAAACTTTTGCCAACCCTGTTTACTGTGCCACCCAAAGCATCACCAGGCCCCAAAAGGAAAGAACGGAAGAAGCCTGGGGTATATTCAACCTCGCCCACCGTTACCCAGATGGGATTTTTGTGATCGGCCATGGCCAAACCGCCCTAGATGCTCTGATGGAGTTGGTGGCAGCCCAACGCATCCAGCCGGCCTTGGTCATTGCCACCGCCACTAATTTTGGCGATCGCCGGAACGTAGAGTTAAATTTGCAGGAAGCTAATATTCCCCACATCACAGTCCAGGGAAGAAAAGGGGGAGCCGAGGTGGCAGCGGCCATCATCACCGCCCTGGTGGATTTAGCATGGCAAGCCTACGAACAAAGAGCCCACCTTAATTAATCATTCCCAACCTTTCCATATCAAATTCAACTATGGCTTTTTGGCTGATGAAGTCCGAACCGGTCACCTATGGCATTCACCATCTCAAAGCGGAAGGAGAGACCCTCTGGGATGGGGTGAGAAATTACCAAGCCCGCAATTTTTTACAGGCCATGGCCATGGGGGATCAAGCTTTTTTTTACCATTCCAACTGCAAGCCACCGGGTATTGTCGGACTAATGACCATTACCGCCGAGCGAGTGGTGGACCCCACCCAGTTTGACCCTGCCAGCCCATACTTTGACCCCAAAGCTACCCTGGAAAAACCCCGCTGGTTCACCGTCAAAGCCCGTTTTACCAGAGAATTTCCCGAAATGATTACGTTACCGATCCTCAAAGCCCAGTTTAATCCGGAGGAATTAGGAGTCCTAAAAAAAGGTAACCGTCTTTCCGTGCTTCCCGTCCCTCCGGCGATCGCCAATCGAATTTTAGAGTTAGCTTAATCCATGAGCAGTGATACAATTGGAGACTGTGTCTTTTTTTGTGGAGTAACGGGTCATGACTCAACGAACCCTCGGCGGAACCAACCGCAAACAAAAACGTACTTCCGGTTTCCGGGCCAGAATGCGTACCCATAATGGCCGGAAAGTTATCCAGGCCCGCCGGAGCAAAGGTCGTCATCGCTTGGCTGTATAGTTTCCTTCCGTGGGCCTACCCAAAACACTGCGCTTAAAACACTGGCAAGATTTCCAGACCGTTTATCAGCAAGGAAAACGACACCGTCACAGCAATTTACTAATGCGGGTCCTCGGCGATCGCCCAGCCGGCCATAGCCGCTTCGGCATCACCGTCAGCCAAAAAGTTAGTAAAAAAGCCACGGTGAGAAATCGCCTAAAACGTCAAATTCGTGCCGTCATTAACCATTTCCAGCCCCAAATCAAGCCGGGCTTTGATGTGGTAATTATTGTCTTGCCCCAGGGCATTGGGTGCAATTATGAACGTTTTTTGCGAGAATTAGAGCAGTTATTTAGCCAAGCCGGGATTATTGACCATGGGCATTCGAGAAACCACCTACTATGAGGGCGGCCCCCACATCGGGGACTTAATCGTCAATATTTTATTGGGATTCACCGTCATCTTTCTCCCTTTGACCATTGGGGCGATCGTCCGGGCCATCTGGCTCCGTTACAAAATCACCGATCGCCGTATTTCCGTCACCGGCGGTTGGATGGGCAAAGACCGTACTGACATCGTCTACGGAGAAGTGGCCAAAATGATTAAAATGCCCAGGGGCATAGGCATTTGGGGGGATATAGTTGTTACCCTCAATGATCGTTCTCGGCTAGAACTGCGGGCCATGCCCAACTTTCGGGAAGTCTATGACTATATGGCAGAACGGGTCGCCGACAAAACCGGTCGCCCCCTGGAAGCGATCACCCAAAAGTAGGACCAACGGTCATTAATGGTATTAATCAAGCACTGGGGCTATTAAGCACCCCAGTTTCCCCGGCAAACTTGGCAATATTTATCTAGAGAGCTTGTTAGCAATGGATTTTGGTATCGGTTTTATTTCGACAAATATCATGCTGCCAATCCTAGATTTTTTCTTTGGGATTGTACACAGTTATGGTTTTGCTATTATTGCCCTCACACTAGTAATTCGTTTAGCGCTTTATCCCCTCAGTGCTGGCCAGATCCGCAACATGCGAAAAATGCGCATCACCCAGCCTCTGATGAAAGAGCGCCAAGAAGAAATCCAAAAACGCTACAAGGACGATCCAGCCAAACAGCAGGAAGAAATGGCCAAGGTCATGAAGGAGTTTGGCAATCCCTTGGCGGGGTGTCTGCCCCTGCTCCTGCAAATGCCCATCCTGTTCGCCCTCTTTGCTACTCTGCGGGGATCGCCCTTTTCTGATATCAATTACACCGTTGACCTACAGATACTTCCCCAGGAACAGGCAGAACGAATTGTTCCCCAAACATTCTCTACCAAGCCCCAAAATATCTACGTAGACGAAGCTCTCCATTATCCCATTGCTGTTTTCCTGCCCGGTGGCAAAATGGTTGGCGTTGGCGAGAAAACCCAACTAGAAATCCAGAGCACCGCTGGTAAAACCTTTGAACAAGTAATTCCCGAAAAGAATAGTCAGGCTTTAACGCCCAAATACAGCGTTACCAAAGGGGAAGACCGCATTGCTGTCAGCGCCGATGGCACCGTTGAAGCCCTGGTCCCCGGCGATGCCACTGTGCAGGTCACCATTCCCGGTATTGCCGCCCGTACAGGTTTTCTCTTCATCAAAGCCCTGGGCCAAGTGGGGGTAACCGGTGAAAACGGGGAGATCAACTGGGACATCCTTGGCATGATCATCTTCTTTGGTTTTAGTATTTACCTTAACCAGGAGTTATCCGGTGCCTCCGGCGGTGGTGCTGCCAATGGCCAAGCCCAGCAACAACAGACCATCAATAAAATTACCCCCATTTTATTCAGCGGTATGTTTCTTTTCTTTCCCTTGCCGGCGGGGGTTTTGATGTACATTGTCATGGCTAACGTTTTTCAGACGGTACAGACCCTCATTCTGATGCGGGAACCCTTACCCGAAAACCTACAGAAGTTATTGGACGAACAGCAAAAAGCAAGCCAAGGTCGGGAGTCTCTACCTTTTGAGAAGAAGAGTAATAAAAAGAAGGAAAAAACCTCCTAAATTTCTAGGCCACAAGTCTTCACCTTTCCCAGAGAGATGAAGACTTTATTATGATTACGGAAGTTAAATTGAGACCTAAATATTGACGATGGAAAAAATAGTTACCCAAGCCCAGATTTGGCTCGAAGAACTGCTCACACTGATGGGTTTTGCTAGTTCTGTCACCGTAGCAGGGGACAAAGAG
The DNA here is from genome assembly GCF_014698605.1 of Synechocystis sp. FACHB-383. Classification (NCBI taxonomy): domain Bacteria; kingdom Bacillati; phylum Cyanobacteriota; class Cyanophyceae; order Synechococcales; family Merismopediaceae; genus Synechocystis; species Synechocystis sp. FACHB-383. The sequence continues at coordinate 9,719 of NZ_JACJTJ010000025.1, forward strand.
AATACTTTAGTCATGGGCCCTTGGTTGGTCATTGAAGAAAAAAACCTATCTTCAAGTCAAATTGAGCAACTACTGGCGGAGAACGGGTTAGCTTTAGATGCTATTCAATATTTACTCAATGCTTCCCTTAGACCTACCGTAGCCGACGGTGGTATAAACTTCACTCCCATCACGGTGGAGTTGGCAGAATTTAGATCCCGTCGTCAGTCAGAGTTAATTTCCTTATCGGAAATGGCGGCCCAACGGGTACGGGAAACCCTTGAGCCAGTGGAAATGGCGGATATGACTGCGGCCGATCGCCGTCAGGTGCATAGCTTTTTTCAGGATTCCCAAGATTTGGAAACAGAGAGCCAGGGCTATGAACCCCACCGCCGTTTAGTGATTCGTCCCCGACGTTAGGGCTTAGAAAGCTCAAAATGTTTCAAATTTCCCGCTGACCACTTAACTGTGGATTGGTTTAACTATTTCTTTTTGCCGCCAAACAAACCGCCAAATAAACCCCCCTGGCTGGATTTTGCTCCTCCTTGACTACTGCCGGCGCTGGTATGCTTAGCCAATTCTTTCTTAGCCGCCGTCACTTTGGGGTCATTGGGGTCGAGCTTCACCGCTGAGCCAATATGGACTTTGGCCATGGTCATCATGTTGTTTTTCAAATAGGCCATGCCTAGCAAACAGTGGGCTTGGGCATTTTTGGGGTCAGTCTTCAGGGCAGATTTCAATTCAGCAATGGCCTTGTCGTACTGCCGACGGTCAAAGTTTTCTTGGGCTCGCCGCAAGCTTTTTTCAAAGGGGGAAAGGTCTTCGACGGGGGAAGGATTAACAGGGGATGGGGTTTCCTGGGGCGATCGCCCTGGCACCACGGGAGGCACCGTTTCCTTGGAAGAAACACTAGTTTGGAACACAGGACGGGCAGAGGCATTTTCCCCCTTGACCATCAAGAAAATGAGATTATATTCGCTCACTTGGGCAATCTTAGGGAAAACCGTTTTAAAGTCTTCGTATAGCCCTTTGCTCAGGGGGGTGCCACCTTGCGGTAAACCAATTCCAAATTTTGTTTTGCTCCCTGGAGTTGTTGGGACTCGGCGCTACTAAAGTTCAGTTGCCCAATGCTGGCCAGATTGCTCGCAGTCTGCTGGAGGATGAGCAGATGTTCTTTGCGGTCATTCTCTCTGCTCAAAATTTCATAGGCAGGGTTAACAAACTTAGAAAAAAGTTTGGCTGCCAAGGCTTGCTCTTCTTCGTTGCTAGCTTTTGATGTGTCGGGGTGGAGTTGAAAAGCAATTTTGAGATAACTTTTACGAATTTCCTGGGGAGTTGCATCCAGAGGACAGCCAAGAATGGCGTGGTGGTCAACTACGTCATAATTAAACAGTCCTTGCTTGATGGGGAACAGGCTCATAAAAATTGCGGTCGGGGGGCATTTCTATCCCTTTTTACTCCATTATTCCTCAGAAAGAGAAAAATACCCGTAAATTGTTAAAAACATTCACCAAAGTCTGGCTTTTGTACCCCCCCAATTTGAGCTAGCTAATCTTTTTGCACTCTAGAGATTGCATAATTTTGAAACCATTGGGGAGTATCGGCCAGGGCCTGGCTCAATTCGTGGTGAATCCGACCATTGGTGGCCAGGATACGACCAGTTTTTAAATCAAGGGGAGAGCCATCATAGCTGGAAATCACGCCCCCAGCTTCTTGGACAATGACAATACCTGCGGTGATGTCCCAAGGATTGATGCCCCGTTCCCAATAGCCGTCCAGCCGACCACAGGCCACATCAGTTAAGTCGATCGCCGCTGAGCCACTGCGCCGCACCCCTTGGGTCAGATGGGTGAGATGGCAAAATTCAGGATAGTTATTGTCTAAGGTTTTAACTCGGTCGTAGGCAAAGCCGGAAACCAAGAGGCTTTTGGCTAGGCTAGTGGTGGTTGAGACTTGGATGGACTGGCGGTTTAATGTGGCCCCCAAACCCGTAGCTGCCCGAAATAATTCCTGGCGAAAGGGATTGTAAATTACCCCCACCGTTGGTATGCCCTGGACTAGTAAACCGATGGATACACAAGAAACGGGATAACTATGGGCAAAGTTAGTGGTGCCATCCAGGGGATCGATCGCCCAGCAGAAAGGATTATCCCCACTCCCCCACTGTCCTGATTCTTCCGCCAAAATGCCGTGGTCTGGGCAGTGACGCTTAATTATGCCTAAAATTATTGCCTCGGCCTGGCGATCGGCTTCCGTGACTAAATCCCCGGCCCGGCCTTTTTCTTCCACCTCTTGTACCTTGCCCCAGAGGGAAAAAATTTCTGCCCCCGCCGCTAGGGCCGCCTCCGTGCCGATTTCAAGCCAAGTTTGTAAGTCAGAGAGGGAAAAGGGGGGGTTTAGGGCAGAAGTCATCACAAAAAGTCTATATTGGTCAAAAAATAGCGTCGCTACCGGCAAAATCAGGTTCTAGTTTTAACCTACCTAATCCTCGTCTAAGGGCAAGCCTAGGCGGACTCGACCAGCCCCAAAGTAGCGGCCAAACTGTAACTCATATACCTCATCCTCATCCTGGGTTTCCACTTCGAGATCCGATTGGGCATAACTAACACAGAGAAGGGCATAACCTTGCCGTTGTAACTCCGGGGACAGCCCCATGGCTTCCGGTTGGTGGATTTGTCCGGAAATGACCCGCACCGCACAGGCCGTACAAGCCCCATTACGACAGGAAAACGGCAATTCAAAACCTTGGTCTTCCGCCTGATGGAGGATGTAACGGTCGTCGGAGACAATTACGCTATAGTCTTTTTCGTTTTGGCGATCGTGGATCAGAACTCGGTGGGAACGGGACATTATGGGCTGGTTTGAATCCAAATTAGGTTTGTGTCTTCCGCTATTGTATAATCATTTCTTGTGACCAAATTGGAGAGGTGGCCGAGCGGTTGAAGGCGCAGCACTGGAAATGCTGTTTGGGGGTAACTTCAACGAGGGTTCGAATCCCTCCCTCTCCGTGAAAAACAACCAAAGCCAGATGGGGAAATGCAGTTGAAATGCCGCTACCTTGTCTGGTTTTGTTGTTTAAGCATTTGGGCGGCAACCGCAGACTGAAGAACATTGCTCCGGAGTAAATCAGCCCCAACCCTAGGCCAAGGCGACGGAAAGTGTGATAGGTTAGGAATGGCTCGGACTCATGCGATTACAACGCCCAAATCTTGTCAGGACCGGAAGGTAGCAGCAATACGGGATGCTTGTGGTAGGCGTGAAATCCGGGCCCTCGGCTTTTCTGGGGAAGATGCAAACAGATTTATGACGGGCGAGCAGCAGTTCACATTACCGGCATCCCCCACAGGGCAGTTCATTTGCCAACAGGGTTTAAAGCTCTACGACAGCCCCGATCGCCAAGAACTGGCCACCCAAGCAAAGCAAGGGAGATATTTGCGTTTAACAGGGAAGATTGAACAGTCAGCAGTGTTGGCGGAACAGGCGGAAGATGGTTACCAGGGTTGGCTAGCAGAGGACGATTTACGGAGTTTGACCCCGGCCTTTAGTGTTTATCAGGCCGTAACAGCAACCAGAGCCGAAATTGAACAGCTCATTCCCCAGGTAATTGATTATTTGTTGGCAGCGAAGCAAAGGCAAAATTATTATCTTTGGGGAGGCAACGTTGGCCCCAACTATGACTGTTCCGGTTTAATGCAAGCCGCTTTTGCTAGTCAGGGTATTTGGTTGCCCAGGGATTCCTATCAACAAGCTGCCTTTTGCCAAACAATTGTTGATGTGCGCCCCCAACGGCGATCGGATAGTTTGGATGCTGAAAAGGTAGCGGCGATCGCCAGAGAATTTTTACCGGGGGATTTAATCTTTTTTGGCAATCAACGGGTGGATCATGTGGGGATGTATCTGGGGGAAGGAAAATATATCCACAGTTCTGGCAAAACCCATGGCCGCAACGGCATTGGCATGGATTCCCTGACGGATTTAGCCGACCCCATTAGCCATAAATATTTTCAAAAATGGTGGTTATGTGGCCGGGTGGTGAAAAGTTTTAATCCTGTTGAAGATTATTTGGCTAACACAGACATTGCGGTTGATACTGGGTTACTGAAGTGAGTTTTATCAATATATGTACTATTTTCAGGGGGATAAATCTTTAAATTGGCAATTGCGGGGGACATTAACCTCCTGCCGCAAAGGCCGGGCCTTCATAGGCGAAAGGATAATGGCCAGCAACTATCGAAGCGGATTCTGCAGGGCCCGCAAATAGGTAGGTACCGGAAAGCTCATTGTTTTGGAAGCGATTGAAATTGGTCATACCACCACCTACGCCTCCAAAATAGGTGTAAAAGGCAATTCCTTCTTCAACAAAATTGGGATAGTTTTGACGAATGGAAACAGCTTCTTCTGTGCCACTAAAAAGGTAGGTTCCTTCCCGACCAGGGCTGGTATTACGGAAACGGTAGAGAGGTTGCAGTAATGGATCGGTCTGACTGGTCGCAACTTGGAAAGCAAGTCCCTCTTCAACGAAATTGCGATAGTTTTGGCGAATAGAAACGGCTTCCTGCTCCCCGACGTAAAGATAGGTTCCAGGCCTATCAGTGTTTTGAAAACGAATCAGGGTGGTTGTCAATTTGTCCCGAAGCCCATTGTCTGGCCCAATATAGGTTTGATAGATTTCCCAGTCGTTACCGTCGTAACCAGTCCAAGCAACAATCTCATCGGATACCTGGGGATAACGATCATCACGGTTATTATTGGTTACCTGACGGGTGCTATTACCGTCATAGTACATAATCTCGTAATCAATGCCATCCCAACGTTCCCAAACCACCTTGTTCCCGAATAACTTGGGATTTGAGTCGAATTCTCCACCGAGTTTAGTATTCGACAGATTAATCACCGTTGTACCATCATAAAACATGATTGTAGTGGCGGCATCTTCATTTGAACCTTCCTGCCAAACTGTGTTGCGGCCTGATACTTGTAAGTCTCGAATAGGTGAAGCACTAGAAATTTGAGTTGTTTGACTTGTGTTTATATCATAAATATGAACTCCAGAAAATCCATTATTTTCATCAAAACTGCTAATACCCCAGCCAAGTTCGTTGTACCCCAAGGTTGTCCAAGCTATAATTTGTTCCGATACCACAGGGGAACTATTGAAGAAAGGACTATTAGTTAGTTGTACAGTACGTTCTCCGTTGTACCAGTAAATTTGGGCGTGGTGAATTCGAGGATTATCACCCAACCAATACCAATTACCACTTGACCAAACAATGTTGCTGCCATATATGCGTGGGCTGTGGTTAAAAAAGCTACGGGATTCTGGAAGGTCACTTAAGGCAATTGTTGTAAAGCCATCATAGAAAAAGATGTGAGCATCTTCTCCCTGACCATTTTGCCAAACAACTTTTCCATCATAGACTTGGGGATTATTACCACCTACGTAATGACTCGGTAATAACTGAGGCGTATGCCAGCCAGTCTTATAAAGACTAATTCCATTGCCAAGATAACCATGATCCCAAACTACACTGTCACCATTTATTTGTGGATTACCTCCATAAAAATCAAGTGATCGAGGTATAAAGCTATCGAATAAATAAATGCCGTGGTCGCTTTCCCAAGTAATTTTGTTGCCGGAAACCTTTAGTTTGTCACCATTGTTATCGGTGTCATTGGAATATCGGCCAGAAGCCAATGGGTCAAATAGGGAATTAACACCATCGTCAAAATTATTATTTGTAATTTGAACAATATTAAAACCACTCTGCTCGATCACCGTTGGTTGACCGTCAAGAGTTACCATTGCCCAGTCATTTTCCGACTGCAAGCGCAGAATATCTAAGTCAGAGAGGGGTTGCCCCATCACCACCGCCGCAAAATATTCCCCCTCATCCCCCGGAGTGTCCTCATGATTTAACTGACTGTCCAGATAGTGACCATACTCCTCCAGAAAAACCTGGGTAAGGGTGAACACATTGCCCTGGGCTAATAATTCTTCGGATAGATATAAGGTATTAGCGCTGGCCGCAAATGCCCCCTGGGCATCGTTGATCTGAGCCGCTGGCACAAATCTTAACGTTGGTAAAGAGAGGAACTGTCCCAATTTCCACCCGTCAAGAAGACGGTCAAAAGAAACTTGATCACCAAAAACTTCCTGCAGTAGAACCTCGCTATTGCCAAGGGAAGCAAAGGACTGTAGGTAGTTTAAAGCTGAGGTTAGGATTGGTTGCCAATTATTGATAGCCATAAGAGCAAAGTTCCCTTACTGAAAAGTATGGAATTAATCGTTTCCCAAGTATTGGTGTTAGGTTAACCAGCCGTTCCTCAAGAGAGACTTATACTCTTCCACAATCTCCAAGGCCAAAATGGGGCAAACTGGGCATCTATAAAGACTCCCATACCCATAGCTTATGTTAATCCGTAGCAAAAAAAATTGGCAGTCAAAATTAATATTTTGTAAAATTTACGTAGGAAAAATGGATTGATAAGCTAAATTTCACTGTTTAACTCTATGAATAGAGAGCCATTATGAGATAATTGTTTCGGGATTTTTAATTCTCTGTTCCAGTTCATCAATGGTTTTCAGTAGCAACCTTTTAGCTTGTAATTTCCAGCCCCACTGTTGAATTTTGATTGCTATGGGTAAGGCGATCGCCGGAGCCAGAAAATCCAAGGGTTGTTGCAAGGAAATACCGAACAGTAAGCCCAAGCCCGCAATGCCCCAAAAAGGTAGGGCCGCTGTTTGGCGGTTATCCTCCACTAAACGGGGCAAAAAACCCTGGGGCATAATGGCCAGCACCTCTGCTTTTAACTCCTGTTGTTGTTTGTAGTTAAGGGACAAAGCCATTTTGCGACGGATTTTTTCGATTTTGCGGGCTTCACTGCTATATTCCGTCAGTTCGTCCTCCGCCATCCGCACATAGGTTTCTAAATTTGCCATGGGCTTACCTGTTACCTTGCTGAATTAATTGCTCAAGATTCTTCTGCAGAGAGATTTTCCCTAGGAGCCAAAGGGAGTAAAGCGCACTGGAGCAGTGGGTACCTGTCCCGATTGACAGGACTGGAATCTACCCATAAGGGCAGTGTATTCTAAACGGCCACCATTAATTTGGTACTCATCCCTGGGGCTGGGCAGATGACCCACCGGAGCGTTGATGGTAAAGTCCAAATTTTTCTTAAAAATGACCCATTGATTATCCTTACGCCAGCCGATGCGATCGCCAAATTGATCATAGGACTCCGGTGACATCAATCTACCAGGGCGATTTCCCGTGGCCAAAAACGCTTCCAATTGGGGGGTGAAGCCAAAACGATTCTTGGAATGTTCCAACCATAACTGGTCAATGGTCTTCAAGTCTTGACAGGGAATTTGCTCAATGGTGTCGGTGGTTAACCAACCCTGCAGAGTGCGATTAGCGGCGCTCAACAGCAGACGGCGGGTAATTTCATTGGCCTGGTTAAACTGCTGGGCCGCTAAGGCCGTTTCCAGAGGCTGAAAATTTAGTTCCACCTTGGGAATTGGGGTGGCAGTATTATTTTGGGGAGCCGGGGGCATGAACTGGGCCCTAACCAATGGGGCCGTTGTCACCAAGCTTCCTAATAGAACTGTCGCGGCAAGTTTCAGCAAATGGGTTGCAGTGGTCATATTCAAAGGCAGTCAAATTAGGGCAAAAGCTAAACAGCGTCGGCGCATTTCAGAATACCACGGACTTTTAGCTAAATACATGGGAACGTTCCCCCCTAGTGTAGCGGGGAAAAGACTTGCGTTAACTGGCGATCGCCGCCAAGATGGATCGCTGGGTAGCAGTGTCTGCCCCATATCCATTTAAGGCAATGACCATGGTGGCCAGTTGGACTCGAAACCACATTTTAGACCTAACCGATTGGCGGGGCGAGGAATTAGATATTGTGCTACAGACCGCCACCACTTTCCAGCAAGTATTAAAAGGACAAACCAAAAAAGTACCAGCCCTCCAGGGGCAGGTGGTCACTAACCTTTTTTTTGAGCCATCCACCCGCACCCGCAGTAGCTTTGAGCTGGCCGCCAAACGCCTCTCCGCCGATGTAATGAATTTTGCCCCCGGCAGTTCCTCCCTCACCAAAGGGGAGACCATTTTAGACACCGCCAAAACCTACCTTGCCATGGGGTCTGATATTTTTGTTATCCGCCACCAACAGGCAGGGGTGCCCCATTTTATTGCTTCCCAAATGGACCGGCTCCAAACCGGTGTCAAGGTACTCAATGCCGGGGATGGACAACATGAGCACCCTTCCCAGGGGTTACTAGACTTATTTACCATTTGCTCCCAATTTGCGCCGGACAATCCTGCCATTCAATGCCTTCAGGGAAAAAAGATTGCTGTGGTGGGGGACATCTTGCATTCCCGGGTGGCCCGTTCTAACCTGTGGAGCTTGACCACCGCTGGGGCCGACGTGCATTTAGCAGGACCTCCCACCCTATTGCCGAAAGAATTTCAACAATTAACCCTAGCGCCGGGATCGGGGAAACTCCATTGTCATTGGCAATTACAGCCAGCCTTGGAAGGGGCCGATATGGTTATGACCTTGCGGTTACAAAAAGAACGAATGACGGCCCATCTTTTGCCCAGTTTGCGGGAATATCACCATTATTTCGGTATTACCCACGATCGCCTGAAGGTGTGTCAACCGGGGGTGAAAGTGTTGCATCCGGGCCCCGTGAACCGGGGAGTAGAAATTAGTTCAGAATTGATGGATGACCCGGAAATTAGCCTAATTCAAGACCAAGTGACCAGTGGAGTGGCAATCCGCATGGCCCTGCTCTATTTGCTGGGCACTGTTCAGGAAGGATAGAGCAAGGGTAAATTCTAGCCTTAGATTGCTCAACACCGCTCACTAATGATGGTTAAAATATCGCTCCAGAAAATCTAAGGCATGGTTTCTTAAATCGTAATATTCTTGAGTTTCTCGCATGGCATGGCGATCGCGAGGATGGGGAAAAGGCACCTTTAAAATTTCACCAATGGTGGCATTGGGACCATTAGTCATTAATACAATGCGATCGGCCATATAAATTGCCTAATCCACATCATGGGTAATCATTATCACTGCCTGGCGATCGCCTTTAATTCCGAATATTCCTCAGGGAGATTAAAATGCTTGGACAGAACGCACAAATCTTTGCAATTGACGACTTTCTAATTCCAAAACTCGCCGAGCAAAATCAGGATCATGGTCGAGTAAATTGTCAAACTGGTCTACGGAAATGGCCAAAATCCTCGTACCTCTACTGTCAGCAATGATAGTATTTTCTGATTTACTGTGGGCTAAAACTTCTAGTTCATCTAATGTTTGCCCAGGATGCAATTGCTCAACTCGAACTCCAGTCTCCGTTTGATAGTGAACATTAGCATCTCCTTCGATTAACAACAGTAATTCTCTACAGGTATCCCCCGCTTCGGTGATCACGTCCCCTTTGTTATAGGTCCTCACTTCAGCCCGCTCTGCTAGGGCAATGAGAGTTTCACTTTGCATACGGTGGAAGAAATCACTATTAAATAAATAAACTACTTTTTCTAAGTCAGGAAATTCAGTTAAAGGGGGATTTTTTGTTGATGTTGATTGCCAAGCGAGGAAGTGATCTAGAGTGTATTGAACTAGATGGGAATTAAACTGATGGCCATAATTAATGCCAATGGTTTGACTACGTTGGGGTGCTAATTGGGTCAACATATAAAGGGCAGCGGCTTGGACCATGGGATTTTGATCCTGGAGCAGAACTTCTAAGTAGGGCAAAATGGTTTCTGGAGAAAGTTCCAACGAACAGGACAAAGGTTTTTCCCCCGGTTCAGTCAAACATTGACGTATTTCTGCCGGTAGGCGATCACCCCAATGTTCCTGCTCTAAAAGTTCACTTAAAACCGTTGGGGAAGCCTGTTGTAAAGATTGTGCTAGGGGCAAAGATGCCGGGGCAGATTGCAGTTGCTCTAGGGTTTGTAGAACTGAGCGGACAATTAATTCTTTTTTGTGGCTAATGTTTTCCTGTAACAGGGTTAATACTGCCTTATGTTCCTGGAGGATGGGTTGATTAAGGGCACGGTAACAATCAATTAATTCCGGCAGTTGGGCCAGTAAAAATTCTGCTTTTTTTATGCTACTGGTTTCATCGGAAAAACCACTTAAAATCCATTCTTCTTCTTGGGGCGTAATGGAATATTGACGGCGCAGGGAACGAATGGCGGCGGAATCCTGTAATGATGTCGGCTCAAAGGTGTTGAAACTTGCCTGTTTTTGTTGTAGCAACAATAGGCGTTCCAGGGATTTACGATAACCAGTCAGGCGTATTTGGTTCTCCAGGGTTCTTTGGCGATCGGGGTTGAGCAATGCTGGATCTTCAATGCCCAATTCTTCGAGCACTAAACGGTGTTCATCGTCCGTAATACCCAATTCCTGGCGCATTTGTTGTAGAACCTCCAAGCTACTGGAGTAATTCACGTAACCCTCTTCTAATGCTTCACGGACCACCCCTTTATAGGCCTGATGGCGTTTTTCCCGGGTAAAGCCGGGCAGAACCTTTGCCAGCACATAAACTTCATGGGTATTGAGGTCGCTTAATGTCCGCCCTTCTAGAAATTGTGAAACATTGACCTGCAGTTTTTCTAATTGCTTGCGGAAACGGTTAGCCAAGTTTTCCCGGGAATATAAATCGGCACTGCGTCGCCAGGTTTTGTACAACCAAAGGGTACTTAGGGTTACCAACCCTATATCGTACAGATACTGCACTGCCAGGGGAAGAAGTTGTATTAATGGTCTGCCGGCAAAAATAAAGAAAAAGTTGAAAATCGCAAAGGTACAAACGGTAAAAATACGATGGCGGATAATATCTATATTTAAACTGTTTTGTTGCTGCCGATTATGGACTTTAATTCGTTTTTCTAACCATCTTCCAGCACCATAGGCAATGGCGGTACACGCCCCTAATACTAATGGCACTGCCACTATTTTTGGAATATTAATAGCTTGGTCAAATAGGTAAAATCCGGGTGATAGTAAAGAATTAAGCTGATCCGTTTGCCTTGACCATACTCCAGAAAAGTAATAGTTCCAATTGCCAGCGTAAAGATAATAATAGGCAAAATAACCTATGACTAAACCGACGTAGCCATAGCGCAGAAATGCCGTTTCCGGTTGATTTAAACTGTTCCAGTAGGTGCGCTCCGCATCAATGTCAATGCAGGGATTTTGACAGGCTACGCAAGCACTTTGCTCTTTGCCATCCGGCAGTACTGTGCGGCACATGGATTGGGTAATGAGTTCTTCACTGGTGTGGGCTTTGCTGGCCAACAATCCCCCCGGTTCGCCGTAAATACTCTGCACTGGGGCCATGGGGCAAAAATATTGACACCAGGATTTGCCGCCATACAGGTAACCGACGGTGATAGCCATGGCCACTGTGAATAATAGCCAACCCCCTAGCATCAGGCGATCGCCATTAAAAAAGAGGATGCGCCCACATAGGCCGATGAACAACCAACTAAATTGCACATAGGCATAGTTCCGACCGAGCCAGGAATTGCGGTCCACTTTGGCCAGTTCGTAGCGCACTTTGCCGGTCTTTTTATTTTCCCGTTTGAATTGCCGTTGCCATCCCAAAGCCCGAGGAATTTGGGAGAGGAAAGAAAGGGGACAAATCCGTCGCCACAGTTCATGGCCGAACACTAGCAGGATAAAAATGGCCGCTGGCACGATTGCCCCCCAAAACAGGGTTGTGCCGAGGGCGTAGGGTTGCTCCGCTAAACATTCCCCTTGGACTTCAATGCATTGATTCGACAACCGCAGTGGGCTCCAGGGATGGTCCGCAGTGGTGAGGGCAGATGTCCAGGGGTCATAGAATAGGGAGGCAATAATTAACAGCCAACCCCCGGTTAATATCCACCGAATCCAGTGCATCCGTCGCTCTGACAGTTGTGCGAACATAGACAAATCCTTTTCTGGTTGGGCCTTTATCCATTCTGCACTCAATGCTAACCTGTTTTGCCATTGATTTTCATCTGGGTTAAAGCTCAAAATCGCAGTAATCATTCCCAACGGGGGCAAAGACCATGATCCAACCCGCCATCCACTTGGCCCAAAAATTTGGCGATCGCCTTGCCGCTTGTGATTATGGAAAAGCTTGGGATTTATTATCCCCGGAGCTTAAAAGGGAATATTCTCCCCAAACTTTACAAACGACGGTGGAAGAGATGATTAGCTATGGTTCTGGTCCCATCCAAAGGGCGATCATGATGACGGATTGTCTGTTGACGAAGTGGCAATACAATACCCCGCCATGGAAAACGACGATGTGGTGTGGCTATACGTTGCCCTAGAGGGAGAAGATTTTGGAGAAGCCGTGACGGTGATTGTCCAATACCAGAGCGAAAAACTCGCAATCCGTTGGTTAGAGTGGGGCAGACCTTGAAAAAGTAACGTCATCACCACCCTTGTCTTGAACCAACTAACTCAACTTTAATTAACCAGACAAAGAACGGAGAGAGAGGGATTCGAACCCTCGATGGAGCTATAAACCCCATAACTCCTTAGCAGGGAGCCGCTTTCAACCGCTCAGCCATCTCTCCAGAGTGACAGTTCCATATCATAGCAAACAATGACGTCTTCCGCCTTTTTCAACTGGTAATTTCCACTTTCTTTGGTGGGGCGGATAATTCGGAAACTCGACGTTGGTGTTGAAAAAATCCAATGTTGAATACTAAAACAGTGTCCGGTTACTGATTGCCGCCACTTTCTAAAAGTTGCCGGAATGAGCTCCAACTGGTTTCGTTGGGACGTTGGTCAGATAGGGATGGTGGCTTAACGTACTCTGGAAAGTTGTTGGCAATCTCTGTTTTCATTACTACCGACAAATCGTCGAAGCTGGCTAATTTACGTCCAGCGGTATGAAAATACAACAATCCAACCCGATCGCCCATTTCCATCCAAGGCAACCAGTTGGAAAGCCGCGCCCAACCGATGGAGGCCGGGGCTGAGGTCTGCCGGGGATTACTCAACTCATCCACACTACCAAAGAAATTGAACATTTCCGTGGCGTGATAGGTTCCCCCCACATAACGCTGAAACTCTCCACCCAAGGGATTAGGGTAAAACAGGGGCACGGTTACGTTTATCCACCATTGGTTTCCTCGCACGGTAATGTCTCTGGCGATCGGACTGCCGTCATTGTCCTTTAAGCGATAGCTAAAATTTACCGGATCGTTAGCCACATGAAAGACTTCCACTGTTTTGCCGGTCCAGGGATTTTCCCACTGACGTAACACCTCTCCGGTCACGGGATCTTTGTAGAGTAAAATCTCCCGACTCACCATGCGAAAATCCTCGTCATCATTGCCATCTGCTAGGGGGCCACATTGACGGATATTCATGCCCTCCACCAGAAAAAGTAAGCGGTCTGGTTCCCCTGGAATCCGACTATAGGTTTTGCCTTCCCACCAGTAGGTTATTGGTTGACCATCTTCCGTCGAGCAGAAAATTTTCCGCAGGGCCTGTAGTTGACCGGCCGGCTCCCTCAGTTCCAAGGCCTCGACCTTATTCTCTCCCATGCCGACTAGCAAAAGTACCAGGGATAGGGGAGAGAGGAGAGCAGCAGAAAACTTTGGCAGGTTGAACACAATGATCGGGCCCTAATAACAATCGAAAATTTGCTTGTTCCTTAGCTTTGCTTTAGCTCGAGGGCATCTTCCGTAGTAGTGCCGTGGACAGTTTTTACCCACTTGAGACGCTTTGGTCGGAAGGCCATGCGGGCAGTGACGGCGGGCATGATGATCAGCCAGTGGAACATGTAGATGGTACCGCCAATGGTGCGGGCAAGCAGGGTCGGGATCTGTTGCCAGGAAGACTGGCCTTCACTGGGAGTTAAACGTCGCAGTCCATGGTACATCCCCCAACAGGAAAAGCCGATCGCCAAATAACTGAGGGGAGTGAGCAGGGGAAAACGTCTTTGCCACAGGGCCATGAGTAAATCCGGTACGGCGGCGGTGGGCAAAAGATATTGCATCAACAGAAAGGAAAAGAGGTCTAATTTTTTCTTCCAGCCCAGGGGTTGGGTGCAAATCCAGCGCCAGTAATCCAGGTAACGCTGGTAACCCCCTTCCGCCCAGCGATTGCGTTGGTGCCAAAGGGCGATCGCCGTGGTAACCCCTTCTTCTTCCACCGGGGGATTGACCAAAATGCCAACTTTCCATTGGTGGAGGTGGAGGCGGATGGTCAAGTCTAGGTCATCGGTAATGGTTTGTTCATTCCAGCCACCTACCGCATCCAAGGCTTGGCGGGCCACAAATTGGCCATTCCCCCGCAGTTCTCCAATGCCGCCGGTAACAATTCTTTGTTCTTGGAAATAGGCATCCAGGGCCATTTCCGCCCCTTGGCCCCTGGTCCAAAAATTCACCCCTTCATTGGCGATCGCCTTCCGTACCTGGAGGGCCCCAAAGGTGGGACTGGCAAAATAAGGTACCACCCGCCGCAGTAAATCCTTGGGCACATCGGCATCAGCATCAAATACCCCAACGATGTCCCCCTGGGTTTGGGCTAGGACTTCGTTTAAAGCTCCAGATTTGCCGCCACTGGCCCCAGCGCCCCTTCTCAGCACTTGTAACTGGGGGTATTGCTGGCGTAGTTGATCAAGGATAACCGGAGTGCTATCAGTACTGTTGTCGTCCACAATCCAAACTTCATGGCGATCGCCTGGATAATCCAAAGTGCATAACTGCCGGACAATTTTACTGATCACCGCTTCTTCATTTTTCGCTGCCACCATCAAACAAACCTGGGGATAATGCACTGCCGATTCTGTCCCAGTCACCATGGGGGGAGCCGCTTCGGGAGTTGCCTTCATTAACCTAAGGGCTTGCAAAGAGAGAGCACCGGTGAAGGCCCACACTAACCAACTACCCCAAACCCAATAATGGAGGGTAATCACCAAGGTCCAAATAGCCATGAGCACCACTGCGGCCTTTTTGCGCCGCCCTTCCGATCCCCGGAAAAAGTCGTTCCGAAAATCCTCCTCCTCTGCCTCGGGATCGTCCCATTCTGCCAGGAAGGCCTCCAGGGGAGACAAATCGGCATCGTTATCTTTCCACGGAAATTGGGGCATAGGTGACCTGTGATGTAGTCAGGAAAACTAGACATTGCCCTCCATTCTAACGATTGCTTGCGATATTTTCGGGGAGTGGCCGCCGCCCAGGGTAAATCTCCACCGTCCACTGGGGGGTCAAGGGCGGGAACTAAGTGCAAAAATAGTTTATTTTCTAGGTTTTTTCCCATGGATTTTCGTCGCTGGATTGCCCGCCGTGATCAGGATTGGCAGACCCTTGACCAAATTTTGACCCGCCTGGAAACCAAGGGGATCAAGTCCCTGCCCACGGAGGACATTCAGCAGTTGGCTAGTTTATACCGGGCTACTTCCGCCGACCTGGCCCGGGCTCAAACCCACGACCTCAATCCCCGTCTGAGGCAGAATCTACAAAGTCTCATTACCAGGGCCTATAGCCAAATTTACCAGGGCGATCGCCGTCAGGAGTGGAACAAAGTCGCACAATTCTACCTTTGGCAGTTGCCCTTAGTGTTGCGCCAAACCTTTAGTTACACCATGGTGGCCTTTGGTATTTTTTTCCTGGCCAGTGTAATTGCTTGGTGGTATAGCTGGCGGGATCCAACCTTCTTGGAATTGGTGGTACCAACGGATTTAATTAGCACCGTTCGGGATAAAGGCCAGCTCTGGATGGGCTCAATTTTAACCATGAAACCGGTGGCGGCCAGCGGCATTATGATCAATAACCTTTCCGTTGCCTTTGGCATGGTGGCCGGTGGGGTGGTGGTGGGACTATGGACCATTTATGCCCTGTTTTATAACGGTCTACTGCTGGGGGCGGTGGGGGCATTGGTGGCCCAACATAATTTGGCCATTCCCTTTTGGGGTTTTGTCTTTCCCCATGGCTCCTTGGAATTACCGGCAATTTTTCTGGCAGGGGCGGCGGGCTTACTCATTGCCAAGGGGTTATTGTGGCCGGGGCCCTACCGTCGGGGTTACGCCCTCAAACAACAGGCGATCGCCGCGGCTCAATTGGTATTTGGCATTGTGCCCCTGCTAATTATTGCAGGCATCATTGAAGGGTTTATTTCCCCTGCTCCCTGGATTCCCGATGGCTTGAAATATCTTTTGGGAGCAGCATTTTTTTTGCTACTACTCAGCTATGGGTCTCGGCAAAAGTAGTTTAGGACTTTTTGCTAAAGCAACGGAAATAAAGGGAGACAAAAAATTCCTTAATGGGAAAGGCAATGAACGTGATTGGGTTGATGGTGACAATAATATTACGGCTGTCCCGCTTTACCCCCTTCACCACTTGCCGAGCCACCCAGGAGGCACCCATAATGCCCACTGGATTGAGTTTGCTTTTGAACGGCCCCAGGATCAGTTTACGAATCACGCAGGGGGAATCCAATCGCTTCAAGGTAACCAAATCCCCTAACGCTCGCTTACTCAGTTCGTACAAAGGGCTAAACGCTGGATTAACTTCCGCCTCGGAGGTATTCACCCAAATTTCTTTGGTGGCAATGTGTCGATTAGTTTTTACCGTGGCTAGGAATAATTCCATTAGGCGCAGGGCAGAAAAAGTATTAACTTCGTAGGCTTGCTCAATTGCCTGGCCATCCCGCCGCTGGTGGACGTTTACTCCATGGTTAATGACCAAAATGTCAATTTCCCCTAGCAAATCCTGGAGTTGATCTTCCTGGCCGATGCACCATTGTTCAGTTCTAATGGGAATGGTTTTGCCTGATCCAGCAACGGTTACTTCATGGCCACAAGACGTAAGGGCGATCGCCTTAGCCCCCTGTTGATGGAGTTCCTGCAAAAGAGCCTGGCCAAAACCACCGGAAGCCCCGGTAACTGCAATTTTTTTGCCTTTGAGGGACAAAGCGGTGCCCAACATTTTATCCACCAGGGTTAGGGTTCCACAGAAGTAAGCATTGGGATCATCAAAATGGTGGCGCCAATGGTAGGTGCGGTTCACCATCCAAGGGGCCGGCGGCGCTAAAAATGGACCTGGGCGGTGGGTTAAATCCGTAATCTCATCCGCATTGGGCAGTCCCATTCCCCTGGCGATCGCCGATAGTAAAAACCCCAGCGTGTAAACTTGCCCAGCGCAGGCAGCTAGGATTAGGAGCCAATGGTCAGAACTCTGCCACATCCAGGTTAACAAGGGCGGCCAAATGCCAAAAGCTAACATTACTAATGCTTCCGGCACATCATTGTACCAGTGAGCCTTTTGATAAATTTCCGTGCTCACCACCGATAAATCAGAGCGGAATACCCGGTGGTGCCAGCCATGGAGACGATAAAGGGGCGACCAAACATGGGCCAAGGCATGGTAGCTGTCCCGCACCAGTTCCACCCACAGCACCGAAGCCAGGGCTAAACCCAACCCCATTAACCAAGCCATTGTCATACGTTAAAAATTTTTACTGCTATGTTAAGTTTTGTTTTATCGATGGTAACGGTTTACGGCTCGAGCAGATCCGTTTGCCCAGATATTCTTGATGATTGCGCCGCTTTATTGGTTCATAAAGACTTTTTTGTCATAGAAAAAATGTAGAGGATAGAGTACTCGTTGGACAATTAGTCCAAAAACTTACTGTTAACTTTTAGCATATGCCTACCCTATCAAGCTTTTATGGCATTAAAATCACCATGAACTATAATGATCATAATCCGCCCCATATCCACGCTGAATATCAAGACTATGAAGCAATTATAATGATTCAGACAGGAGAAGTCTGCGGGCAAATATCTAAAAGAGAATTAAATTTAATTTGGCAATGGCTCGATTTACACCAATCTGAATTGTTGGAGAACTGGGAAAATGCCCGTCAAAGAAAACCGCTCAGTAAAATTGCCCCTCTTCCATAAATCCAATGTATGGTTAAATGTCATTTCTGTGGAGTATTTGGGTGAATATCAATTAAAGCTAAAGTTTAATAATGGCATAGAGGGCGTCGTCGATTTAGAACAAGAGTTGGATGGAGAGATTTTTGAGCCATTGAAAGATAAAAATTTATTTCAACAAGTATTTTTAACTAGTCGAACTATAGAGTGGCCAAATGGCGCTGACTTTGCACCTGAGTTTTTATTAGAAATTGCCCTCAAGAAATAATCCAACAATAAATCTAAGCTAATAATTGCCCAGCGGAGTATGCCAGAAAACCATGGTTAAACTTCCTTGTCATCCCCCATGGTAGAATTGCGACGGTTTTGACCAAAGTCCCAATTTTTTCTGCAAAGCATTTAGTAATCATTCCAATTTTCCCATGAAGCTCATCGATTCCCGTGGCAGAATTTTCGGCATCATCAGCCTGTTGGACCTGGGGGCCGCTCTGATCATCCTCATGGTAGCCGTGGGCATTTTCGTTTTGCCGGGTAGTTCGGGGAAAAGTATTCTTGCCCAAGCTAACGCCGCATCTATCGAATTAACCGCCATTGTCCGGGGGCTAAACGTATTGGACCCCCAGGTGGTGCTGGATGAGTTTAAAGCGGAGAAAACCAACATCATTATCCGCAATCAACCCGCAGGGCAGGTAGAAGTGGTCAATGTGCAGGAACTACCCCGTAATCTGGCGATCCCCCAACCCGATGGCTCGGTGAAATCTTTGCCGGATCCTCGACCAGAATCTAACTACAGTCGGGATATGCTCCTCACCCTCAAGGGCAGGGGGGATTTTACCTCCACGGGCATGGTACTGGGGGGACAAAAGGTAAAAATTGGTACGGTACTGGAACTAGAGGGAAAAAACTATAATTTCAATGCCAGTGTGGTGGGTATCAAACAGCCCAATTAGCGCCCATCATTTCTATGAGAATTTTTATTAGCACGGGAGAGGTTTCTGGAGATCTCCAGGGGTCTCTGTTGGTCACAGCGTTAAGGCAACAGGCCCAGGAGCAGAACTTAGAACTGGAACTGGTGGGTTTGGGGGGAGAAAAAATGGCGGCGGCGGGTATGAAGTTGCTGGCCAATACGGCGGCGATCGGTTCTGTGGGATTGACCGAATCCCTGCGGTTTATTATTCCCACCTGGCGCATTCAACAACAGGTTAAAAGTTATCTCAAAACCAATCCAATTGATTTGTTGGTCTTAATTGACTACATGGGTCCCAATTTAACCATCGCCAATTATTTGCGGAAAACCTACCCTAATCTGCCAATTTTGTACTACATCGCTCCCCAGGCCTGGGTTTGGTCTCCTACAAAAAGGGAAACGACTCAAATCATGGCCGTAACCGATCGCCTGTTGGCCATTTTTCCGGGGGAGGCAGAATTTTTTCGTCATCAAGGTTTAGACGTCACCTGGGTGGGACATCCATTGTTAGACCGCATTACTAAGGAAGCTCCCAGTCGAGAGGTAGCCCGTAAAAAGTTGGGCATTGACCAAAACCAAACGGTGATTACTCTCCTGCCCGCTTCCCGTATTCAGGAATTGCGCTACTTATTACCGCCTATTTGTGGCGCCGCCCAGCAATTGCAGAGTCAACTGCCGAATGTGAAACTGCTTTTGCCCGTTTCCCTCAAGGATTATCAAGCCCAGATAGAACAAACCCTGAAGGAATTCAATTTGACGGTGCAACTGTTGGACGGCAAGGAGACCCTAACGGCGATCGCCTGTGCCGATCTGGCCATCACCAAATCGGGAACGGTGAATTTGGAAATTGCTCTATTGAATGTGCCCCAGGTTATTCTTTATCGAGTCAGCCCCCTGACCATGGCGATCGCCAGACGAATTTTTAAATTTGACCTGCCCTTTGTGTCCCCCACCAACATTGTGCTCAACCGGGGCATTATGCCGGAACTACTGCAGGAACAGGCCACCGCCAGCAACATTGCCCAGGCCGGCTTGGAATTACTGCTGAACGGCGATCGGCGAGCCACCATTGCCCAGGATTACCAAGCCCTCAGAGAAGCCCTCGGGGAACCGGGGGTTTGTGAACGGGCCGCCCAAGCCGTACTGGAGTTTGCCAGTGGACGACAAAAAAGCAGGGCTTAAACCCTGCCGTGGACAATTATGAAACTATCAAACTCACTAGCCCATGGCCAGCATCCTTACCCTTAGTAGAGGTCTTCTTCTTTGTGGGTTTCAATGGTGCAATCAGAGGTGGGATAAGCCACACAGGTCAAAACATAACCAGCTTCAATCTGGTCATCATCCAAGAAAGACTGATCGGATTGGTCAACACTACCGGAGGTGATCTTACCGGCACAGGTGGAGCAAGCCCCAGCACGGCAGGAATAGGGCAGGTCTAGACCAGCTTCTTCCGCAGCATCGAGGATATAGGTATCGTCAGAACATTCGATGGAACTTTCACCATCGGGGGTGATTAATTTAACGGTATAGGATGCCATAGATGTTTCCTCTTCTCAAAAAAACAGTAGAGAGATTGCCTCATGAAGCCTCCATCGGGACAACTATATCCAGATCGAGCTACTTCAGAAAACTTAACTGTTCTGATACTACGGGAAAATCTTGAATTGACAAGGAAGCATTAGCAATGAAATGGCTAGGTCTTAATTAGATAATCTTCACTTATGTTTGCCCCCAGAGTATTTTTG
Source organism: Synechocystis sp. FACHB-383 (assembly GCF_014698605.1). Taxonomy (NCBI): domain Bacteria; kingdom Bacillati; phylum Cyanobacteriota; class Cyanophyceae; order Synechococcales; family Merismopediaceae; genus Synechocystis; species Synechocystis sp. FACHB-383. The sequence continues at coordinate 30,324 of NZ_JACJTJ010000025.1, forward strand.
CCCGTCGACCTGGCAATTACAAAATCAAGAAAAGGCTAGAATCCCAGGGATTAAGGGAGTTTTAAGGACTGGGAGTGCAAAGATGGAAAGAATTAATCTTCCTGGGGTTTGACGATAAGATTGTCTAATCATTGCCGATGATAAGCCCCAGGGTCTGGCATGCAGCGGTGCCCCAACAAAATGGCAAAATAGACGGCAATGGCCAGTGGTTCCATTAAAGATTGTCCCTTGCCCCCTGAGCAAAGCTTGATTATGTATGACGACGACCAGCGCCGCGATCGCCGCTTACCCCTGGCCCCATTGGAACGGCGAGGCTATGGCTACCTGTTGGATTTTGTCGTGATTTGGTTATTTAGCAGTCTGGCTGCGGGTTGGGTACAGCTACTAATTTTTATCGCCGGTTGGTTTGCCCTAAGGGTAATTTTGGTGTCTGCTAACCAGGGGCAAAGTTTGGGGGGCTGGGCCTTTGACACCAGGGTGGTGCACCTGAAAATGAAGCGTTTGCCAGGCATTTTGGAGTTGAGCCAGCGGGAAGGCATTTTAGGCGCCGCTTCTTACCTAGCCATGGTGGGCTTAAACATTAACTTTGCCAATGGGGTAAGTTTTTTATTGTTGGTGGCCCCCCTGTTTGGCGATTTAATCTGGGCGATCGCCGAGGATGGCCTTGGCCAAGCTTTCCATGACCGTGTTGCCGGCACAGTGGTATTGAGCAGTCGGCGGGGTTTTTCCCTCGATTTGAGGCTAAAAAAGTTCTGGTTTGACCTGAAAAAACAATGGGACAATAGGCAAAGAAGACGTTAGGTATAGGTGGAACCATTGACCAAAATATGGGTGAGCGATTCCCTTTTCTCCCTGGCGGACTGGGGGCAATAGCCTGGTGGCAGATGCGCCTTGCGCCCTAGCTTAGATTTTTGATACAGTATCGGAGTTAACACGGTAACAAATAGCAAAAACCAAGCTAAACAAATACAAAGTATTTTTTGTAGCCGTGGTTCGCCCTTCGGAACAAGGATTTTCCGCCGATCGCCAGAATGTAGAACTGATTATTCTTCGGAATAGCAAGCAGTTCTCTGGGTAGGGAGTCCCTTTCTTTAACAGGGAAGATTAGTTCACAATTTCACTGGGCTGTTGCCCCCTGACCTTAAACCCCAGCCAGGATTATGGAAGATTTATTAGGTTTGCTACTTTCCGAAACCGGTTTATTGGCGATAATTTACTTAGGCTTAAGCCTAGCTTATCTATTAGTTTTTCCCGCTTTATTGTACTGGTACCTGCAAAAGCGTTGGTACGTAGCTAGTTCCATTGAAAGACTGGCCATGTACTTTCTGGTATTTCTCTTCTTCCCTGGCCTATTGGTACTCAGTCCAGTGCTGAATTTGCGTCCCCGCCGCCGGACTCAAACTGCCTAAATTTTGCCTTTATTGAAATTGTAACTGGGGCGGCCATGCTCCAGACCCGGTTGCCCCCTTGTTTTTTGTCCGTTGTCACCATTTGTCATTCCAGGGAGAAACACCATGCGACGCATTGATGCTTTGGCCATTGCCCTGGGTTTTTTCCTCCTGGGCGGAGTGGTTTACGCTGGATTACAGGGCTTTGGCATCGAAGCTCAACAAGCGGGCATTTGGACCCAAGCGGTGCTGGTGGGGGGCCTACTGATTTGGTTGCTTTCCTATGTCACTAGGGTATTTACCCACGACATGACCTACCACCAACAAATTAAAGAGTATGAAGATAAAATGATCGAACTCCGTTGGGCCAATATGACCCCAGAAGAACGGGAAAAACTGCAGGCTGAAGTGGTAGAAGAAAAGGATACCCTCAGTTCTTGAAATGCCAGAGGTCTTCCTAGGCTATTGTTGTGTTGTTGGCTGATAATACTTGCCGATTTTTGCCATGGTCATACAGCCCATTTATCTCCCCCATCTGCTCAAGCAGCCCCGGTCTACCCAGGTCTTGTCCGTTGACCAGGCGATCGCCGACTTAACAACCTTAACCCCAGTGCGAGGAACGGTGACGGTGCGCCATGGGGGAACCTTTTTGGAAGTGATAGCCGAGGCGGAAACCATTGTTACCCTCCACTGTGACCGCTGTGCCCAAAGCTATAACCAACGCTTGGCATTAGACACCAAGGAAATACTCTGGTTGGATAACCAAGGGGATGATACGCCCTTAGCCTCGGAACGGGAACTGAGTTGGGATGATTTGTCGGAAGTACTGGCTCCCGATGGCCACTTTGATGTGGAAACCTGGTTGTACGAACAGTTTAATTTGGCTCTGCCCCTGAAAAATTTGTGTGGGAAAGATTGCCAAGCCCCCCAGGTACCTAATAACAGCCCAGACAACGGCTTTGATCGCCGTTGGGCAGCCCTAGCGGATTTAAAACAGCAATTGAATTAACCAACTAGGAATCAGGGAAAATTCCTGGGACTTAGCTTGGTACAAGCCTCTGCCAAAGAATGGGAAACTGGAAAGGGTGATTTTAACCACTACCCTTTTTGCTCTCCTTTTCCATGACCACCGATTACCTCGAAAGAATTCTTAAGGCCCGGGTTTATGATGTGGCGATCGAATCTCCGTTGGATTTTGCTGCCAATTTATCCAAGCGGCTGGGTAATCGGGTTTACTTTAAACGGGAAGACCTACAGCCAGTATTTTCCTTTAAGTTGCGGGGTGCCTATAACAAAATGGCCCAGTTATCCCCGGAATTATTAGAAAAAGGAGTAATTGCAGCTTCGGCGGGTAACCATGCCCAGGGGGTGGCCCTAGGGGCTTCCAAGTTGGGCACCAGAGCCATTATTGTGATGCCGGAAACCACTCCCCAGGTGAAAGTGGAGGCTGTCAAAGCTCGGGGAGGTGTGGTGGTGCTCTATGGGGAAACCTATGACGATGCCTATGGCCACGCGCGGCAGTTGGAGCAGGAAAAGGGGCTAACTTTTATCCATCCCTTTAATGATCCCGATGTGATTGCTGGCCAGGGCACCATTGGCATGGAAATTTTACGTCAGTATCAACAGCCCATTGATGCAATTTTTGTGGCGATCGGCGGCGGGGGACTGATTGCTGGGGTGGCGGCCTATGTTAAACGGCTCTATCCAGAAATTAAAATTATTGGTGTGGAGCCCAAGGATGCCGATGCCATGCGCCAATCCCTGGCGGCGGGGAAACGGATCAAGCTAGACCAAGTGGGGCTTTTTGCCGATGGTGTGGCGGTGCGGGAAGTGGGAGACCTAACTTTTCCCCTTTGTCAGCAGTATGTAGATGAAATTTTGGTGGTAGATACCGATGACACCTGTGCGGCCATTAAAGATTGTTTTGAAGATACCCGCTCGATTTTGGAGCCAGCTGGAGCCTTGGCCATTGCGGGACTAAAACAATATGTGCAAAGGGAAAACTGTCAGCAACAAACCCTAGTGGCGATCGCCTGTGGGGCCAACATGAACTTTGACCGATTAAGATTTGTGGCGGAACGGGCTGAATATGGGGAACAGCGGGAGGCTATTTTTGCAGTGACCATTCCCGAACAAAGGGGCAGTTTGAGAAAATTTTGTGAAGGGTTGGGCAAGCATAACATTACTGAATTTAGTTACCGCATTGCGGAGGGCCCTGATGCCCATATTTTTGTCGGCATTCAGGTGCAAAATCGTGGTGATGCTTCCCAGTTGGCCGCCAACTTCACCCGTCAAGGCTTTAAAACCCTGGATTTAACCGATGATGAACTGACCAAACTCCACCTACGTCATATGGTGGGAGGCCGCCCTCCCCAGGTGACCCAATCGGAGAACCAGCGGGAATTACTGTACCGGTTTGAATTTCCTGAGCGGCCGGGGGCATTAATGAAATTTTTGGGTTGTATGAATCCTGCCTGGAATATTAGTTTGTTCCATTACCGCAACCATGGGGCTGACTATGGCAGAATTATCGTTGGTATGCAGGTTCCCCCAGCAGAAACGGAACAGTGGCAACAATTTTTAGCTAATCTAGGCTACCGTCATTGGGATGAGAGTGATAATCCAGTTTATCGTCTCTTTTTACGCTAATTTTTTGCCCAGTTCATGCTAGTAATTAAAGGTATCTTTGCCCATTGCCTAGATTTCTGCCCTTGGTTACTGGTTCGGCCTCTGTCAGGGGAAAATCAAAAAATTCTCGGTAAAATATCGGCAAAAACCTACAAAAGTTAGGAACATTTTGGTAAATTGTCACGACAGGGGTAGGAAAACTAGAATTCGGTCATTTATTGACTGAAAAAGAAAGGGCCCGATCTTAGTAGCTCCTCGCCACTGAGTTGCCGCTCCTTTCCTCCCCGACCCGATGAGCAGCCCAATCTGCCAAGCATATCTGCGGTTGATGCCGTTTGCCATGGCCTAGGTCAATATCTTTCCTAGTCTTGGTTACGAGGCTGGTTCATCCCATTAACCCCTTTCACTTTACCCAGGAAATACGGACGGTAAACTATGATTTTGACCAAGTTAAAAGACTTCGTCGGCATCAGTGAACATGATGAGTACGAAGAAGATTACGATGAAGAAATGGAGTTGCCCCAAGCGGTGACCACTGCCCCACCGCCCGCAGAAGAAGTTGCCCCTCTCCCCCGCATTAGTCGGGAACCTTTAAGCTTAAATAATGACACCCCTATTGGTACAGGAGTAAGAAATAACGTGATTGGTATGCCCGGCATCAACAACAGTGTGGCAGAGGTGGTCGTCGTCGAACCCCATTCCTTCGATGAAATGCCCCAGGTGATTCAAACCCTACGGGAACGGAAGTCGGTAGTGTTAAATCTGAATGTGATGGACCCCGATGAGGCCCAACGGGCGGTGGATTTTGTTGCCGGTGGTACTTTTGCCATGGATGGCCACCAAGAACGGATTGGTGAGAGCATTTTTCTGTTTACCCCCAACTGTGTGAAGGTAAGCTCCCTGGCCGGCCGCAGTCAGGAATCCAACGATGCCCCCGCCAGCAGTGGTGCTGATTCTTTTCCCACTTGGGGCTATGAGACTAGCCGTTTGGCCCAGTAATCACTAAGCGGGAATTTTGTTGCAGCTGTTTTCGATCTTTTGATCGTTGCTTCAATTCCTACCCCAAATATCTAAAAGCTCTGACCTTGGTGATCGGGGCTTTTTTGTTGTTTGTTTGATTGCTCGGCAAATTCCGTGGCAGTTTAAAATTGAGGCAAGTCCGTGGTCTTTTTCACCGTTTGGCTTGATGTTGTCCACCATGAATGATTCCCCTGAAGCCCCAAGTCCGGCCCCCATGCCCCATCCCGAAACGACCCGTACTCCTCCCTGGGGCATGGTCACCATGTTGGAAGAGGGCCCCCGCTATCGCATTAACCGTATTGTGGTCAAACCGGGGCAACATATGAGTACCCAGATGCATTACCACCGTAGTGAACATTGGGTGGTGGTGTCGGGTACGGCCAAGGTGACCTGTAACGGCGAGGAGAAATTATTAAACCAAAAGGAGTCCACCTATGTGCCGATGAATACCCCCCATCGGGTGGAAAATCCTGGGGTGATTGACTTGGTGATGATTGAGGTACAAAACGGCGAATACCTGGGGGATGATGACATTGTCCGCTTTCCGGAAGAGCTTTCACCATCCTGATTGAAATATTTTCTGTCGGGGGACGATTAACTGGGATATTTCCGCCGATTAGCGTGTTTCTGACAATTCTTCGCGGAGAATACGTCTCAAATCTGTTTCTGTGATTGATTGTTCCGAAGGGGATTGAATGGATTGCTTTAACACCTGATTGATCAACGTTTGATAACCCATTCCTTTTGCCTCTGCTTCTGCCCGGAAATGGTCTAGAACGTCATTATCCAGATAAATCGTAATGCGGGTTTTTCCCTGGGATGGGATCATAGCCCCCCGTTTGCCTCCGGAAAAATCATATTCCTGTCTCATAAGTTTTTGTCTCCTGTTTCGTGGCACGTCGGGCTGAAATTAAGCGAATAATTGCCCCTCGTATAAACAACAACGAAGATAGAGCCAGTGTTTCCCATTCCTACTGCAATAAAACGTTCTTCTATGACGGAGTCAGGATCGAGATCGTGAATAGCAAGAGGATCAAAAAAGACCATTTCAGCTTCTGCAAAGAAAGGAAACGCCATGCTTTTGCTGATTAGTTTTGGCCTTTTGGGAATCATACTCAAAGCTCATACATATATGATATGCATTAGGAAGAGTTCGGTCAAAGAAGTAACAGTCCTGGCTCACATCAATGATCGCCTCGCGACAATCTTGACTCTAACTAGAACTCAATTTTTTTTCCTCAGTTCGGGAAACCACACTCACTGGGGTGTTGCACTGGGTCGATCAATTTAGCTAAATTAGCACTCGTGAGGTGGGAGTGCTAAGCCCCCCTCCAAAATCCCTACTGACCGTGCAAGACTATCATCTGGAGGATGACTTCTATGGCCGCTATTACCATTAATGTTTCTACTGTGAAACCCCTTGGCGATCGGGTGTTTGTGAAAGTAAGCCCCGCTGAAGAGAAAACCGCTGGGGGTATTTTGTTGCCCGATAATGCGAAAGAAAAACCCCAAATTGGTGAAGTGGTGCAAGTGGGCCCCGGCAAACGCAACGACGACGGCACCTACTCCCCCGTGGAAGTCAAAGTTGGTGATAAAGTCCTTTATTCCAAATATGCCGGCACCGACATCAAGCTTGGTGGCGACGACTATGTTCTGTTAACTGAAAAAGATATTTTGGCCTCCGTTGCCTAGGTCTATTAATTTTTACCGATCCTGACCTTTGCTAAGGCTTTCAGGATTTTTACCCATTCATCTATCCCATTAATCTGCCCACGAGGTTTTACTTTTATGGCTAAATCCATCATCTACAACGACGAAGCTCGCCGCGCCCTTGAGCGGGGTATGGACATTTTGGCAGAATCCGTTGCCGTTACCCTCGGCCCCAAAGGTCGTAACGTTGTTTTAGAGAAAAAATTTGGTTCTCCCCAAATTATCAACGACGGTATCACGATCGCCAAAGAGATTGAACTGGAAGACCACGTGGAAAACACCGGGGTTTCCTTGATTCGTCAGGCCGCCTCTAAAACTAACGATGTGGCTGGAGACGGTACCACCACCGCCACGGTTTTGGCCCACGCCATCGTCAAAGAAGGTTTACGGAATGTGGCCGCCGGTGCCAATCCCATTTCCCTCAAACGGGGTATCGATAAAGCCACTGAATTTCTTGTTGCTCGGATCAAAGAGCATGCCCAGCCCGTGGGAGATTCCAAGGCGATCGCCCAGGTAGGAGCCATTTCCGCCGGTAACGATGAAGAAGTTGGCCAAATGATTGCCAATGCCATGGATAAAGTAGGCCAAGAAGGGGTTATTTCCCTGGAAGAAGGCAAGTCCATGACCACCGAGTTGGAAATCACCGAAGGGATGCGCTTCGATAAGGGCTATATTTCCCCCTACTTCGTCACCGACGCGGAACGGATGGAAGCAGTTCTTGAAGATCCCCGCATTTTGATCACCGACAAAAAAATCAACTTGGTGCAGGACTTGGTGCCCATCCTCGAACAAGTGGCCCGCCAAGGTAAGCCCCTGTTGATCATCGCCGAAGACATTGAAAAAGAAGCTTTGGCTACCCTGGTAGTGAACCGTCTCCGGGGTGTGTTGAACGTGGCCGCTGTAAAAGCCCCTGGCTTTGGCGATCGCCGTAAACAAATGCTGGAAGATATTGCTACCCTCACCGGTGGTCAAGTAATCAGCGAAGATGCCGGTCTGAAACTCGAAAGCGCCACTGTGGATAGCCTCGGTTCTGCCCGTCGCATCAACATCACCAAAGACAACACCACCATCGTTGCCGAAGGTAATGAAGCCGCCGTTAAGTCCCGTTGTGAGCAAATCCGTCGTCAAATTGACGAAACTGATTCTAGCTACGACAAAGAGAAACTCCAGGAGCGCTTGGCTAAATTGGCCGGTGGTGTAGCGGTAATCAAAGTTGGTGCCGCTACGGAAACCGAAATGAAAGACCGCAAACTCCGTCTGGAAGATGCCATCAACGCCACCAAAGCCGCTGTGGAAGAAGGTATTGTTCCCGGAGGTGGTACCACCCTGGCCCACTTGGCTCCCCAATTGGAAGACTGGGCCAACGGGAACCTCAAGGACGAAGAGTTAACCGGTGCCTTAATTGTGGCCCGGGCCCTGCCTGCTCCCCTCAAACGGATTGCCGAAAACGCCGGTCAAAACGGTGCGGTAGTCTCCGAACGGGTGAAAGAGAAGGAATTCAACGTCGGTTACAACGCCGCTACCCTGGAGTATGTGGACATGCTGGCCGCTGGCATCGTTGACCCTGCTAAGGTGACCCGTTCTGCTCTGCAAAATGCCGCTTCCATCGCTGGCATGGTCTTGACTACCGAATGTATCGTTGTCGACAAGCCTGAAAAAGAAAAGGCCCCCGCTGGTGCTCCCGGTGGTGACTTCGACTACTAAGACTTGCCCTAGGTCAATTTAGTGGTCTAACAACTCTTTTCTCATAAATTTTCAGGGAGGCTCCGGCTTCCCTGTTTTCGTTTTTGTCAGTTTTCTGCCCATTGTGATAAATTTCAGTCCTGTTAGGCGATCGCCCTGAAGCCAAAATATGATGGCGTGCACCCTAATTCACTCCCTCCTGGGTTAGGTTATTAGGATTTGACACCGCCAATGAGATATACCTGCAGCAGAACTAACTCTGTATTTTCCAACGGACACCCTGCTCTGGTAAGAATCATCCTCCTGTTCCTGCTCTGCCATCAAATGCGTTGTCGTTACTGCAATCGTAAAAGGACTGTTTTCCTACCCCACTTTTGGTTAAGCATCGTGTTCGAGCTTAAGATTGACTAGGTCTAAATCTTTGCCGGTGCAATAATCCAAAGCCATGTGGCATCTTCCCCCTAGTAATTTGCAAAAATGGCGTATTTGCCAAAGTCGGATGGTGCTAGATAATCCCTGGTGTCGGGTACGTCAGGATGCAGTGCAATTGCCCGATGGGACTTTGATTGATGACTATTTTGTTAATGTGCGACCGGAAATTGTCATGGTTTTGGCCGTAACTCCTCAACAGGAAATTATTTTTGTGCGGCAGTATCGCCATGGGGTGCAGGAGATTTTGCTGGAATTACCCGCCGGTACCTTTTTCCCCGACCAGGAAAGTCCCACCGCCGCCATTCGTAGGGAACTGGAGGAAGAAACCGGTTACCAGATTGTCAGTTTGCTCAATTTGGGATCTATTTATGACAATCCTGTGAAAGATCAATCCCGTCTCCATCTTTTCCTTGCTCCCTATGTGACTCCCACAGGCAAAAAGGCCTGGGATGTAACGGAAGAAATTGAAGTGGTGTTAATGCCGATCGCCGTGGTACGGGAGCAGATTTTTTCTGGACAAATTAGGGTGGCGGGCAGTTTGGCAGCTCTGTTACTAGGTCTGGAAAAAATGGCCCAACTTAATGGCGACAAATGAATGTTGAGAGTTTTTTCGTGCGATCGTATGGCGTCGAAAAACCGACCTAAAATGAAGACAGATAGGCTCGGTGTCTATTTTCTTTTCCCCCATTTGCCATGACTGTTAGCAACAATCCCCTTTGGCTCTACGACACCACCCTCCGAGATGGGGCCCAGCGGGAAGGAATTTCTTTGTCCTTGACCGATAAATTAACCATTGCCCGTCGCCTCGACCAGTTGGGTATTCCCTTTATTGAAGGGGGTTGGCCTGGGGCTAATCCTAAGGATGTGCAGTTTTTTTGGCAGTTACAGGAAGAGCCCTTGGAGCAGGCGGAAATTGTTGCTTTTTGTTCCACCCGCCGGCCCCATAAAGCAGTGGAAACAGACAAAATGCTCCAAGCAATCCTCTCTGCCGGAACTCGCTGGGTAACTATTTTTGGTAAGTCCTGGGATCTGCATGTGCTGGAGGGATTGCAAACTAGCTTGGCGGAAAATTTGGCCATGATCAGTGACACGATCGCCTATCTACGCAGTCAAGGGCGGCGGGTAATTTACGATGCCGAACACTGGTTTGATGGCTATCGAGCTAATCCTGATTATGCCTTGGCCACCTTAGCCACTGCCCAGCAGGCCGGGGCGGAATGGCTAGTGATGTGCGACACCAATGGGGGCACTTTACCGGGGCAAATTAGCGAAATTACCATTAAAGTCCTTCAGGGTTTAGGGTTGGACGGTCGATCTAAACATCAACCCCAACTGGGTATCCATGCCCACAATGACAGCGGTACGGCGGTGGCCAATTCCCTCCTGGCGGTGGAGGCCGGAGCTACCATGGTCCAGGGCACCATCAATGGCTACGGAGAACGCTGTGGTAACGCTAATCTCTGCACTCTGATTCCTAATTTGCAACTCAAACTCGATTACGATTGCATCAAACCGGAACAGCTAGCCCATCTCACCAGCACCAGTCGTTTGATCAGTGAAATGGTTAACCTAGCCCCCGATGACCATGCTCCTTTTGTGGGGCGATCGGCCTTTGCCCATAAAGGGGGAATCCATGTCTCCGCAGTGCAACGTAATCCCTTCACCTATGAGCATATTGCCCCGGATGTGGTTGGTAACGAGCGACGTATTGTGGTGTCAGAACAGGCCGGGCTGAGCAATGTTTTGTCTAAAGCAAAGTTATTCGGCATTGCCTTAGACCGTCAAGATCCCGCCTGCCGCGCCATTTTAGAAACCCTAAAAGATCTAGAACAGCAAGGTTACCAATTTGAAGCAGCGGAGGCCAGCTTTGAACTACTGATGCGCCAGGCCATGGGCGATCGCCAACCCCTATTTTTAGTGCAAGGCTTCCAAGTACACTGTGACCTGCTCACCCCAGCGGAAAACCCCGCGTACCGTAATGCTTTAGCCACGGTGAAAGTAACTGTCAATGGGCAAAATATCCTGGAAGTGGCGGAAGGCAATGGCCCTGTGTCAGCCCTAGACCAAGCTCTGCGTAAAGCCTTAACCCGTTTTTATCCCCAAATTGCCGATTTTCACCTCACCGATTACAAAGTAAGGATTTTAGATGGGGGGGCCGGCACATCGGCCAAAACCCGTGTGCTAGTGGAATCCAGCAATGGCGATCGCCGTTGGACTACGGTGGGGGTCTCGGGCAACATCTTAGAAGCGTCCTACCAAGCTGTGGTGGAAGGCATTGAATACGGTCTGCGCTTACTAACCTGTGGACTAACTAATCAAGAGGTAATCTCCACTTGATATTCCTTGCTTAATCCTCACTCAATAGCGCAATAGTTAGTAATTGCAAAATTTAGATATGGCTGCTTTAAATAAAATTAAGACAGGGGGTTTCATGGAGCAAAGCCAAACGATTAACTCCCAGGCTCAAGAAAGAGCGGTAAGCACTGTTAATGTAGTTTAGAGTGGTGTCAACGCCAAATACGAAACCTGGAATTTCTCTTAAAAGACTTGATTAAGAGCTTAGCCCCGACAGATAATCCAATGACAAACATAGTTAGCTTGGATGTAAAAGTTATTTTAGCCGACCAAAAGCACGTTTTATTTCAGCAGTGCCATCGGTAAGATAGCAACGACCATGGGCCAAAATCACCCGCTCCGGATTCCAGGCAATCATGGTATCAACCAAATCTCTTAAATGTTTTGGATATCGCCGGAAACTAGCTGCTATGTCCCGGGGCATTCCTCCATTGGGATCGCAAACTCCCCCCAGTCTTAGCAGAGGCCTTATCCAGCAAGGCATTTTATCGCTCTCAAAATTCTCGATCAGGTCAGTCAAAACCACGGTCTTACTTTTACGATGAAAAAAAATCACTTCCCTGTGATAATCTGAGTCGGCCAGTCGCTGCTCAAATTCCCCTGACCATTGGCTTGGGGATTCATTGCCTAATTCATGATCAAAAGTTAACTTGATTGATTTACTTGCAGCACGTTCCACTGCTCCGGGGCTAACCCATGTGAGTGCCTCTTGAAAACGAGACTGCCATGCTGGAATCCAAGCATAGTGAATCCAATTTGGCGCAATGAGGTGACGAACAGAACCGAGGGCAGCGACCGCATCAGCCAGACCTTCTTGATTGGCAATGGGTGAATGGACCCAAATATCACCATTGGCTAACCTAACGACCGTCATTCTAGTGGGAAAGGGGATTCCATAAAATCTGATCCATCCCCCGTCGGCAATCCAAACATTTGGGGCGATGCTCTTGAGCTTATACAGCGGTTCATAGCCCGTTGCTCTACTTTCAAGCATGGATAAATCCCATTCAATAATCTATCTTCGATCTAAGTTTAGCTAACGTCCCGGTCAAACTGAGAGCCTGGTTACAAAGTTTTAGTTTGCCCTCTAAATTTCCTGATACTGGGGGACTTGTATCTGTTTCCCTTCAAACTGAGGAGGAACTTTTCATGCCCTTTCCAAGATCACTAGAAGCAGTTTAAATCTGCTCTGGCCGCAAAAAATACCCTAACGTCCCTTTCCTTGGGTTTCTGGTGCCTAAGCAAATTTGAGAAGATTCGCCTCTACACCTAGGAATTTTCATCCATATTGAGTTGATAGGGCAATTTAATGGTGAACATTGCTCCGCCAGTTTCATAATTAGCCGCTGTTAAATTTCCTCCGTGGGCCAGCACAATTTCCTTGGCGATCGCCAAACCCAGACCACTGCCATGGCGTTGACTTTCGGGATGTAGGCGGGCTCGGGAACTATCCCCCCGATAAAGCCGCTCAAAAATATAGGGCAAATCCCTCGGTTGAAAACCTAAACCCTGGTCCCGGATCGTCATGGTAATACCCTGTTCCCCCAGACTCCCGTGGACAAAAATCACCCCGTCCGGTGGACTGTGTTTGAGGGTGTTATCCAAAATGTTCATCAAGACCTGGATAAGGCGATCGCCGTCCCCTTCTAGGTTCAACTCCGGCGGCCCTTGGTAATCCAGGGTGATATTTTTCACTACGGCGATCGGGGTTAACCGCTCCCAAGTCAAGAAAAGTAAATGGCGTAAATTGATTGGTTCCGGTTCCAGATAGAGATTGGGATTAGCGGTAATTTGGGTCAAATGGAGCCAACTTTCCACCAAATTTTGCAAGCGAGAAATTTCCTTCAGTAACCGTTCTGCCCAAGCCCCATCTTCGGCAGGTAATCGGGTTTGTAAACGTTCTGCAATTAAAGCCACCGCTGTTAACGGAGTTCTTAGCTCATGGGCCAGATCGGAAAAAGCTTGGTCCCTACCCTGGCGCAGGGCCGCTAAGGTTTGGCGATTTTCCACAAATACGGCCACTTTGCCTTCTTTGAGGGGAAACCCCGACCCCCTGAGAAAAATTGATTCTGGCGTTAGGGGACGGCTATTTTCCCGACTTTCCATGGCGGCGGTAAGGGGCGGGAAAAATGACCATTCCCGAGTTTGGCTTGTCTGGGTTTGGCGGGTACGCTCAATTAGTTGGTCTAATTCATAGGAGCGAATAAACTCCAAAAAGAGTCTGCGTTCCCCCGGTTGCCAATGGCGAATATGAAACAAACTCTCAGCCGCAGGATTACACCATTCCAAGTTATTTTCCTGATCAATTAACAAATAACCGAGGGGAGAAAGGGACATCACTCCCCGCCAATGGGCAATGGTGTCTAAATATTCTGCACAGAGATCATTTAAATGATTGATTTCTCGCCGCACCAAGGAAACAAGGGACAGGGAATGGGAAACCTCCTCGGTATCCGGTAGTCCGGTGAGTAATTTTTTAATTTTTTTATTGAGCCGAAACCGTTCGATCGCCCCGATGCCAAAACCAATTGCCCCACCGATCGCCAACGTAATTATTTCCATGTTCTAGCAGTTGCCTAGTCCGGAGCAGCATTTTGCCATCAAGGGTAGCGAATGGGAACCCATTGAATTCTAGTCCTTTTGCCAAACTGAATCACCGTCACTAATGATTACTTAACTATCTTGATTGACGGAAATTTGATTGTCCACCGCCAGGGCCGTATGGCTGAGCACCAACTCTGGATTAATTTGTTTGGGGTCAGCATTGAGGGGGGGCAAAATCGGATAAAAGGGTTGATGGAGGCTAATCAACTGAGCCAAGGTTCTTTTCAGTTGGGGTCGGGGCACAATGGCATCGACAAAACCGTGGTGCATTAAGTATTCAGAAGTTTGAAAATCGTCGGGTAACTTTTCTCGCAATGTTTGCTCAATGACCCGTCGCCCGGCAAAACCAATGGTGGCCTTGGGTTCTGCCAAAATCAAATCCCCCAACATAGCGAAACTTGCAGTTACCCCGCCGGTGGTGGGATGGGTGAGCACGGGGATATAAAGTAACCTTTGCTCCTGATGTTTTTGCAATGCTCCAGAAATCTTGGCCATTTGCATGAGGCTCAACATGCCTTCCTGCATTCTCGCCCCACCGGAGGCACAGATAATGACCACCGGCAGTCTTTCCAGGGTGGCATACTCAATCAGCCGGCAGAGTTTTTCCCCCACCACGGAGCCCATGCTACCCCCCATAAAGCGGAAATCCATTACTCCCAGGGCGATGGGCAGACCGTCGAGGCGACCGTGGCCAGTTTGCACTGCGTCGGTCAATTCCGTTGCTTTTTGGGTATCGCGGATACGGTCTTTATAGGATTTGCGGTCTTTAAATTTGAGGGGATCGGTGGGTTGCAAATGTTCATTGATGGGTTGCCAAGTCTTAGCATCAATCAACTGGCGAATCCGCTCGTCACTGTCTACCCGGAGATGGTGTCCACATTCGGCACACACCAGCCAATTGCCCTGCAAATCTTTGGTATAGGTCAACACACCGCAGGCCGGGCATTTAGTCCATAGCCCATCGGCCACCTCCCTTTCCTGGGGGGATTGGGGCTGGAGCATGGGGGGCTCAGCTTTTTCACGGTTGGCAAACCAATCAAATAGAGACATATTTGTTCGGGGACAGTGGCGATCGCAACGGTAATCCAAGACACATTTGCCATTCTACCAAGATCGTTGCCGGTGCTTTGGCGATCGCCCGGTTGTCAAGGTAAGAAAAGCCATTACTGCCCAGAACCTTGCAGCACCCAAGTATCCTTACTACCTCCCCCTTGGGAAGAGTTGACCACCAAAGATCCCTTCCGCAGAGCCACCCTAGTCAAACCACCGGGATGGACGTAAATTTCATCGCCTCGGTTGAGAATGTAGGGACGGAGATCCACATGGCGACCTTCTACCTGATCACCAATCAAAGTGGGCACCCGGGAGAGATTAAGCACGGGCTGGGCAATGTAGTTACGGGGATTATGGCGGATGCGTTCGGCAAACTGCTCCCTTTCCTGGAGGCTGGCACTGGGGCCCATCAACATACCGTAGCCCCCGGCTTCGTTAGCGGATTTGACGACCAATTCCGCCAGATGGTCTAGCACATAATTTCTATCCTCTTCTCGCCAGCAGAGGTAGGTGGGGACGTTGGCCAGAAGAGGTTCTTCTTTGAGGTAGTAATTGATCATCTCCGGCACATAGGCATAGATGACCTTGTCGTCCGCTACCCCTGTACCGGGCGCATTGGCCAGGGCCACCCGTCCTTGGCGATACACTTCCATTAAGCCCGCTACCCCCAAAAGGGAATCGGGACGGAATACTTCTGGGTCAATGAAATCGTCATCCAGGCGACGATAAACCACATCCACCCGCTGTAAACCTTTAGTGGTACGCATTTGTAGATAGCCGTCGGCCACCACTAAATCCCGGCCTTCCACCAATTCCACCCCCATCTGTTGGGCCAGGAAAGAATGCTCAAAGTAAGCGGAATTATTAATACCTGGGGTTAACACCACCACCACCGGGGCTGCCAAATGGGGCGGGGCCAGGTTAAGCAGGGTTTCCAAAAGTTGACTGGGGTAACTGTCCACCGGTTGGATGGGAATGGTTTGGAACATGTCAGGGAAAGTACTTTTCATTACTCGCCGATTTTCCAAAACGTAGGAAATACCGGAGGGTACCCGCAGATTGTCTTCCAGCACAAACCATTGACCCTTGCCATCCCGAACCAAATCAGTGCCGGTGATGTGACACCAAACTCCGGCGGGGGGCTTGATGCCGATGCAGGGCTTAAGGAATCCACTGGCGGATTCCACAATGTCCAGGGGCATAATGCCGTCTTTAACAATGTGTTGGGGGCCGTAAATATCAGTCAAAAAACAATTCAGGGCTTTGATGCGTTGTTTCAATCCCTTTTCTAGCGATCGCCATTCCGCTTCAGCAATGATGCGGGGAATAATATCCACCGGGAAAATACGCTCCACCCCCTGGTCGTCGTTGTAAACCCGGAAAGTGACCCCAAGGTTAAAGAGAGCAATTTGGGCCGTTTCATGGTGTTGCCTGAGAATTTCCGGTGATAACTGCCCCATCCAATCGATCAAGGGAGCTGCTTGGGGTCGGGGCTGCCCCGGGGCGGAAAAAAGTTCGTCGTAAAAATTGCCTGGGTCGTAGCTCTGAAGTTGCATGGTTCCCCATCGATGGTGGTCTGGGCTTGGGCCATAGTGCCATTGCTAATTAGTTTTTGGCTATTTATTGGCTATTTAGGGGTGGAGGTCTTTTGTAAACTACAGCCGCTAACCCTTGGCCACGGTCCCATTATTCAGCTTGGAAGGAAACGGGGGCAGAGATTGTAATTGAAGCGACAGTTTCCTTAGCAATTTAGTCTTTGTAACGAAATATTACAAAAATGCAGTCATAGTGGCTTAGTGGCTTGACAGGATAGTGGCGCGTGATTAAATTGGGGTACTATACCCGATGGGTAACCTAATTATTAGTGATATGCAGGACAAGCAAAAGGTCACACTTTATATGCCGCCGGGCATCCATCGGCAACTCCGAATTCGCTCAGCCATTGACGCTGAATCTATGTCGGCGATCGTAGAACGGGCCATTGATTTTTACCTCAAGCACCCGGACAAGGTCGAAGCCGAAGAAAAGTCAACCTATGGCAGAACCCATCAGGTGCATATCTGCCCCGAATGCGACGCCGCTATGGTGATGCGGGACGGTCAGATGATGTCCTTGAAGGATCAGCCCAGTGTCCTGAACGATAACGAAGAGTCTTCCCTCCCTCTGGTGGAGGATGCTCCGGTGACTGCCGATGTCGATGGGGAAAAAATGTTGATTCCCTGCTGAGTTGACCAGTCTTTGGTTATCTCTAAGCAAAATCATTCGCATTGATTTCCTGTTCATTCCTTCCCTCAATTTTTGGTCGAACCCATGCAAGAAGAGCTGAGTGTACTCCTGAAAGCTCAATACCCCCTGATTTATCTCGTTACTTCCGAGGAAGAGCGGGCTGAGCAAGCGGTGTACCGCATCGTTCAGGAGGTCACCCAGCATCAACGGTTGTTTGTTTGGACTGTGACCCATGGCTTCCGGGAATACGGTGCCACCCAACAGAAAACCCACCACAATACCATCTCCCCCGAGGCGGCCATTGAGTGGGTGGTGCGCCAGGAACCGGGCATTTTCATTTTCAAAGACCTCCATCCTTTCATTTCTTCCCCAGCGGTGACCCGGTGGCTCCGGGAGGCGATCGCCAGCTTTAAGGGCACAGAAAAGGCGATCGTGCTCATGTCCCCCTACCAGGAAACTCCGATTGAACTGGAAAAGGACGTGGTGGTGTTGGATTTTGCTCTGCCCGATTTGGCTACCCTCGATGGGGTGCTGGGGCAACAGTTGGGTAAATCTCGCCATGCCTTGGGGGAAGATTCCCGGGAAAAACTGCTGAAGGCAGCCCTGGGATTGACCAAAGATGAGGCGGAAAAGGTCTATCGCAAAGCCTACGTCAAAGCTGGACAGTTAACCGAAGGGGAGGTAGAAATTGTCCTCTCCGAGAAAAAACAGTTAATCCGTCGCAACGGCATCCTTGATTACATTGAGGAGGATGAAACCATCCGGGCCGTGGGGGGACTGGAGGAACTGAAAAGATGGTTGACCCAGCGCTCCGACGCCTTTACCGAGCGGGCTCGGGAATACGGTTTGCCCCAACCCAAGGGCATGCTAATTCTGGGGGTACCCGGTTGTGGTAAGTCCCTCATTGCCAAAACCACCTCCCGGCTCTGGGGTTTGCCCCTGCTGCGCTTGGACATGGGTCGAGTTTATGACGGTTCCATGGTGGGGCGATCGGAGGCGAATCTCCGCAATGCCCTGAAAACCGCCGAGTCCATTTCTCCAGCTATTTTGTTCATTGATGAATTGGACAAAGCCTTTGCTGGGGGAGCCGGTTCTGGAGACTCTGACGGGGGTACGTCCAGTCGGATCTTTGGCAGTTTCCTCACCTGGATGCAGGAAAAGACCTCGCCGGTATTTGTAATGGCTACGGCCAACCGGGTTGATCGCCTGCCGGGGGAATTTCTCCGCAAAGGGCGCTTTGACGAGATCTTTTTCGTTGACCTACCTTCTGCGGAAGAACGGGAAGCCATTTTCCGTATCCACCTCCATAAACGGCGTAAAGATACCTCCCGTTTTGATCTGGGGGAATTGGCCGGCACCTCCGACGGTTTTTCCGGAGCCGAAATTGAGCAGGCGATCGTAGCTGCCATGTACGAAGCCTTTGCCCAAGAAAGAGAATTTAACCAGCTCGACATTATTGCAGCGATCAAATCGACGTTGCCCCTGTCGCGCACCATGGTAGAGCAGGTCACCGCGCTTCGAGATTGGGCCCGACAAAGGGCTCGGCCTGCCTCCGCTTCCGTGGCTGAATATCAGCGACTGGAGTTCTAACAAGCTTTCTCCTGTTTGTTGCAGGAGCAAAGACTAACCAAAGGGTTAGTAGTTTAAGATAAGCCGTTTTTATGGCGGCATTTCCCACTTCTCGATTGTTGTTGTTGACTTTTTTCTCTGGAGGAAATCCACCATGTCTCATTTCAGCACTCTCCGTACTAAGATCACGAACGCTGAAGTTTTAACATCTTCCCTTAATGACCTCGGTATCACCACCAAGACCGAAGCTGATGTGCGGGGCTACAACGGCCAACGCATCCGGGCTGACATTGTGGCCGTTCTAGATGGTGATTACGATTTAGGTTGGTCCCGCAACAGTGATGGTTCCTTCGACTTGATCGCTGATCTTTGGGGTGTGGCCAAAAAACATAATCAGACTGAGTTGATCAATTCCATCAACCAAAAGTACGCCGTTAACCAAACCTTAACTGAGGTAAAACAACGGGGCTTACAAAATGCCAATGTGAAGCTAGTCGTCCACTAAACTGCATTCCTTTGTTTCTGCAAAACGATTAGGATTTTCGGTGCGTTCCCAAGCCTCTTTCGGTAGCTGTCTTGATTGCAGGACGGCTACTTTTTTTCT
The DNA here is from genome assembly GCF_014698605.1 of Synechocystis sp. FACHB-383. Taxonomy (NCBI): domain Bacteria; kingdom Bacillati; phylum Cyanobacteriota; class Cyanophyceae; order Synechococcales; family Merismopediaceae; genus Synechocystis; species Synechocystis sp. FACHB-383. Next base: position 49,596 of record NZ_JACJTJ010000025.1, read on the forward strand.
GACCATATTCCGTTAAGCTTGGGTATGGGCGGGTTCCATTGTCATAATTAATTAAGCCGGTTTTTTTGGTTGTTTTTTGCTCCCATGTCTATTCCCCCTAGTGCTCTGGCTGATGTAGCCCACTATCTTGAAGAACAGGATGAGGGGCAAAGGATCAAGAAGTTACTGTTTTGTTTGTCGAAAAAATACTGGGAAAACGATCCCAATGTGCTCGACACTAATGGTTTGGATGCCCTATTGGCAGAGTTGGTAGTACAGAAACCGACGATTGAGCAGTTTACTTTTTCCCTTTATAAGCTAGTGAAAACCCTCAACCGTCCCAAGGCTTATGCGGCGGTGGCCAAAACCATACTGGATCAGTTGGGGCCAATTTATACAGCCTATGGGGAAACGGCCATTCCAGAGGCTGCCAAGGGTGAAGAAGGGGCGATCGCCGCAGTGTCCCCTGCAAATCAATCCCCAACTCCGGTGCATCGGGTGGTGGACCCCCAATATCAGGCCACCCAGATAGCCCACATTCTGGTTCAGCACCGAGAACAGGTCCGCATTCAAAAGTTAGTTTTTGCTGTGGCCCGGGGTTATTGGGAAAACAATCTCCAGGCCATCGAAGAGGTGGGGCTAGCCAATTTATTGTTGGAGTTACGGCAACGTTACCCCACCCCTAGTCAGTTAAAGGAAGGCTTTAGCCAAATTGTCAACAATATCAACAAATCCACTTTCTATCTGGCGATCGCCAAGTTGATTCTGGAGCAAATGCAGGTTCTTTACGATGGAGAGTCCCACCAAGTTGGCCACGCTCCCGTGCTAGAGAATGAACCCCAAACCAATTTGACCATGGCCCCTTCCCCTGGCGTATCGGCAAATAAGGCTCAACCAACATCCATCGTCGATTTTGACGCTTTGCCCATACCGGCTCCCCCCCCTAAGCCCCGTCAAAGTGAACCAATTCTAACGGTGTTGGGGGCTGTGGTGCCTTCTCCCCCGGGTACTCCCCTCCAACAAGTCCAAACTGAAAAGAAGGAATACGACCTGTTTGAGATCCGCTCGGAGATTATGCAATATACCAATCCCTTACGGGCAAAAGTTTTGCTGTTTTCGGTGCTGTTTCAAAGTTGGGACGAACATAACCCAGACTGGAGTTTGGTGCGTAGTTATGCCCTAGACGACCTCGTGGAGCAACTTATCCTGAGTCGTAGACGACCCAACGAGGTGGAAATTAAGCTCAACGCCCTGGCCAGCCAAATGTTTGACCAGGAAGAATATCAACAAACCGCCCAAACTCTGATCAAAATTATTAAACCCCTATTCTAGTTTCGTTTAGAATTGAACCGCCAACGGAGATTTTCAGGACGAATGCTGGTGCAATTAAGGGGTACATTACGGCGGGGCGTAGGACTGGTGTTGCTATTTGTGCTGGCGCTGGGATTGGGCATTGGTAACCCGGTCTGGGCCAATAACAAAACGGAAATTTTTTGGGATAGCTGGGGAGTACCCCATATTTTTGCCCCCAATGAAACCAAGTTAATGGAGGCTTTCGGTTGGGCCCAGGCCCAGGGCCACGGGGATTTACTCCTCACCCTGTACGGTGAAGCGAGGGGCAAAGGGGCGGAATATTGGGGCATCGATTACCTGGATAATGACCAGTATGTGCACACCATGAATATCCCCCGGCGATCGGCAGTGTGGTTAAATGCTCAAACCCCGGCCATGCGCCGTGACCTAGAAAGTTTTGCCCAGGGTATTAATAACTATTTTCAACAACATCCCGATTTCAGTCAGCCTAGTTTGCGCCAAGTACTGCCCATTACAGCCCAGGATGTGGTGGCCCATGTGCAGAGATTATTGCTGTTTGAATTTGTTACTAGCCCCCAAGCCATTGCTAGTCTTGCAGACCAAATACCCGCCGAGAATGTGCCCATTGCTTCCAATGCCTGGGCGATCGCCCCGAAGCAAAGTGAGTCAGGCCATGGTTTATTACTGATTAATCCCCATCTACCCTGGGAGGGGAAATTTCGTCTCACGGAAGCTCAATTGGTGGCCCCTGGTCTGGATTTAACCGGGGCAGCCTTTGTGGGAACCCCTGTGCCAGCCATGGGTTTTAACAATAATCTGGGCTGGAGCTTAACGGTCAATTATCCCCACAACGTCGGCAAATATGCCCTCACTTTGACAGAAGGGGGCTATGAATGGGACGGGGAAGTTAAATCCTTTGATCGCCATAGTCACCAAATCAATATTCTTCAGGGTAATGGTAGTTACCAAACCCTGCAATGGGAAACCCTGGGCAGTGCGGCGGGTATGGTGGTGGCCCAACGGGGAGGCAAGGCCTACACCCTACAAATTCCCGGTTTGGATCGCAGTGGTGCCATCAGCCAATTTTTGCGCATGGGTAAAGCCCAAAACCTGGAGCAGTTCGAAGCGGCTTGGCAAGAGCAGCAAATTCCCATGTTCAATGTGCTCTATGGCGATCGCCAGGGTAATATTTTTTATCTTTACAATACATTGACCCCCATCAGGGAAGGCAGTTGGCAAGATTGGGACCGTCTGCAACCGATTAACAGCAGTGCCGATTTAAACCCTGGTTACTACAGCTATGAACAATTACCAAAGCTGACTAATCCCAACAGTGGTTGGCTCCAAAACAGCAACGATCCCCCTTGGACCAGTACCTTTCCCCCAGAGTTAGATCCAGCGGATTATCCCCCTAATCTGGCCGCGCCGGATTTGAGTTTTGCCCCAACTTTGTTGCGGACCCAACGCTCCATTAAATTGCTGGAAAATACGCCGCCCTTGACCTTTGAGCAATTTAAGCAAAAGGCCCTCAACAGTCAGATGGAATTAGGCGATCGCATTGTGCCTTTGTTGGTGTCGGCAGCTAAAGCCTTGGCTAATCCCATTGGCATTGAAGCGGCGGAGGTACTCCAGGCTTGGGACAAACAGGCCAAGCCAGACAGTCGGGGGGCGGTATTGTTTATGCTCTGGGCCCTGACCATTGGGGCCGATAAAGTACTGGGGGGAACCTGGGACCCAAGCGATCCCCTCCATACCCCCAGCGGCATGGCGGACATTAATAAGTTCATGGCAGTGCTAGAAGGGGTGGCGGCCCAGGTGAAGTTTCTCTACGATGACCTGGCGGTTAGTTGGGGAGAAGTAGTGCAGATGCAAGCAGGGAATTTTACTGCTCCGGCCAATGGGGCCCCCAGTAACCTAGGAAGTTTTCGGGTGTTGACCCTGGGTACCATTGCCAACCAACGATTCCAAGCCTTGGCCGGGGATAGTTACCTGAGCTTAGTGGAATTTGCCGATCGCCCTAGGGGCCAGAGCATTTTGGTCTATGGTAATGCCAGCCAGCCGGATTCCCCCCATAACGGCGACCAATTATCCCTGTATAGTCAGAATCAACTGCGCCCAGTCTGGCGATCGCCAAGGGAAATCAAAGCCCACTTGGAAAGAATGGAAACACTTTAGCGGGGAAGATTGGCAAAAGTTATGGCGGCATTATTTATTGTCCTCGAAGGCATTGACGGATCCGGGAAAACTACCCAAGGCGATCTTCTGTTGGCCCATTTACAACGCCAAGGCATGGCGGCTGTGCTTAGCCCCGAACCCACCAGCGGCCCTGTCGGTCGCTTAATTCGTCAAGCTTTACAAGGAGATTTGTTTGCCTACAATGATGCCCAACAATTTGAAGCTCAAATGGGGTATTTGTTCGCCGCCGATCGCCATTATCATCTTTACAATCCAGAGGACGGAGTGGAAGCACAGTTGGCCCGGCAATGCCATGTAATTACCACCCGCTACTACTTTTCTTCCCTCGCCTATAATTGCCACACCGAGGCAGACTGGGAATTTGTCCAACGCTTAAATCAATCCTTTCCCCACCCTGACTGTGTAATTTACCTAGACCTCCCTGTGGATTTGGCCCTACAACGCCTTGGCGATCGCCAGCAACGGAAGGATCAATCCCCCAGGGAATGCTATGAACAGCGAGAAAAGCTCACCAGTGTGCATCAAAATTACGAGAGGATTTTTGCCCATTACCCCGGTCAATGCTGTCGTCTGGATGCAAGCTTGTCGGTGGAGCAACTACACCAAGCCATTGTTACTAAAATTGAGGAAATGCTGTGAGTAAATTCAAGAAATTCCCATTTCCCTTTGGCCCATGGGGCCGGTTCGCCGCCGGAATGCTCCTGGGCCTATTTCTCCTCCTGGGATTTGTCCCCTGGGTAAAGGCTCAGGTAAACTTTTCGTCCCCGATTGTAGTCAGTTTGCAACCTAGTAATGCCCTGAATATCCAACAGGTCAATGAGCTAACTACCGATCTAGAAAGTAAATGGGCTGGTATTTACGAAGATTATTTTCAGGAAGATTTCTCCAGCCTGGGTCTAACCACCAAGGAAATTGGGGAAAAATTAGCTTCCCTCCAGCAACAAACTGGCCAAAAAGCGGCCATTTTTTGGATTAATCCCCAAGAAAAAGGGGTTTCCATTTGTTTATTAACTGGCGATCGCCCACCGGTGGGGGTGAAGGTGTTGAACACGGCCGAACAAAATCTGTTGGCCACCGTGCAAATGTTTTCCCTGCAAGTGAGTGATCCCCGCAACCAAAATTATCGGGCCACCGGCAAAAAGTTATATGACTGGTTGATTGCGCCCATGGCGGATGAATTGAAAGCCCATGGCATTGACACCCTAATTTTTTGCGTCGGCCCGAAACTGCGCTCTCTGCCCTTTGCCGCCCTCTACGATGGAGAACAATTTTTAGCCGAAAAATATGCCATCACCCGCATTCCCGGCTTTAACCTGACCGAGTGGGGCCCCACCGACCTCAGCCAGGCAGAGATTCTCGCCATGGGATCTTCCGAATTTAGTGACGCTGAACCGTTACCGGGAGTAGCTTTGGAGATTGCTAACATCACCCCCCAACCCTGGCCTGGGGTTGCCATACTAAACCAACAATTCACCGTAAAAAATTTGCAAGCGGCCCGCCAACAACAGCCCTTTGCCTTGGTGCATCTGGCCACCCACGCAGAATTTAATACCGGTTCTCCCGCCGACTCCTACATTCAATTTGTCAATAGTCGTTTGAACCTCAAGGAAATTAGGAATTTACAATGGCAGGATCCCCCCGTTGATCTTTTGGTGCTTAGCGCCTGCACCACAGCCCTGGGTAATCCCCAAGCGGAATTGGGCTTTGTGGGCTTAGCTCTGCAATCGGGGGTGAAATCAGCCCTGGGTAGTTTATGGCGGGTGAGTGACCTGGGCACCATGGCTTTAATGAGTGAATTTTACTGGCAGTTAAAGGCCAATTCTTTCAAGGCCAAAGCCCTGCAAGAAGCCCAAATTAAGATGATTAACGGAGAAATTGCCCTCCAGGGGGGGGAATTACAGGTGTCCCGGGGGGCGATCGCCGTGGAGGATGATTTTTTAACCGTGGGCAATCCAGAATTATCCCATCCCTACTATTGGGCCAGTTTCTCCCTCATTGGCAATCCCTTTTAGAATCTGTGACAACGGTTCACCACCACCAAACACTGGAGAGACCAAATCCAAAGGCGATCGCCAAGATTTTGTTAGGATCTGCCTGTTGGCCAAACTTAGCTTATTAAAAACCTATGTTCTTACTACACACCATGATTCGGGTGGGCGATTTAGACAAATCCCTGCAATTTTACTGTGACATTTTGGGGATGAATTTACTGCGGAAAAAAGACTATCCCAGTGGGGAATTTACCCTCGCCTTTGTGGGTTATGGCAAGGAATCGGAGAATGCAGTGATTGAGTTAACCCATAACTGGGGCACCGATAAATACGATTTGGGTAATGGTTTTGGTCATATTGCCCTGGGGGTGGAAGACATCTATGGCACTTGCGACAAAATCAGAGCTAAGGGGGGCAAAGTAGTGCGGGAACCGGGGCCGATGAAGCACGGCACCACCGTCATCGCCTTTGTGGAAGATCCCGACGGCTACAAAATTGAATTGATCCAAACTTCCTCAAAGAAGGATTAGGTTTGGACTGCTGAGGTGGATTCCCGATGGCGATCAGTATGGCCGTTGAGTCGTCCTTGTAACTAATCGCCCAGACTCCCGGTTGCAGAAAAAGATTTTGCCCGTCCCCCCAACTTACCGGCAATTTGGCGAGTTGATGGGGAAAAGGCAAACTTCGCCATGGAGTCCTAGGTTCCCAGGTAGAGAGTCTATCCCTGGGAGGGGATCAAACCGATTGGGGGGTAGCCAGCAACAGTACCCGCTCCAATAATCGGGGGGCAAAGCGTTGACACCACACCGCCAGATGGCTCTGCCAACCCACCAAGATTTCACTGCGGTTTTGTTTTAAACCTTTGACTAGGGATTGGGCCACCCGGCCAGCGGTCATGGCCCTGACCCAGCGGAATTTTTGCAGACCCTTGGCCATATCCGTATCGGTGAGGGTAGGTAACAGGGTAACCACCGCAATGTTATGGCGGGCCAATTCCCCCCGCAGAGCTTGGCTAAAACCGAGAATGGCAAACTTAGTGGCGGAATAGGTGGCCATGGTGGGGGCCGCCACTTTGCCCATCAAACTAGAAACGTTGACAATGGTGCCTTCTTTTTGGGAAACCATACGCCGGGCCACGCAACGGGTGATGCAATACAGCCCCATCAAGTTGAGGGAAATTTCTTGGTAAACGTCGGGGAAACGACTATGGAGAAAGGGATTTTGATAGGCTACCCCGGCACAGTTAACCAGTAAATGAATGGGGCCATGGTCCCGCCAAGTTCTGGCGATCGCCGTATTAACGGCCACGGGTTGGGTCAGGTCCAGGGGCAAGGCAATGGCCTGTAATCCAGGATGTCGTTGTTCGAGCTCGTCAGCCAATGTTTGCAAACTGGTGTGGTTGCGGGCCACAAGGATAATTTTTCCTAGACCTTGTTTGGCCAATTCTTCGGCGATCGCCCGGCCGATGCCCCGGGAAGATCCGGTCACTAAAGCGGTTTTGTTGAGTAAATTCATTGCTTACCTCCTATGGAATATGAGGCGTATCCCCCCTGTGGATAGATACGGAACGAATGCCGACAGGGAAAGATTTTGGGTTTAAGTACGGTATTGGAGAAATGGGTTCTCGCTAATCCCAAGGCGGAGCACTGAACTGCCATTCCAGGTGCTAGCGGGGAATGGACCAAGGCGGTGCCAGGAACCAGGCCTACCTAGAAACGATGGCCATGGTTCGATCTAAACGGGATGGAGAAAATTGGAAAATTAACGAGTTAGGACGGAGACAAACGGTGCTCCAGACAATGGCGGGCATAACTGTTGACCCAGACCCGAACCATCGCCTCGGATAGTTCTTCAGTCTAGGGTGTGGTGGCTTGACTGGCACTGATGCATGGGGAGCATGGTAAACGCCTCCTAAAATTGTTTCAGCGTGGTTAAATGCACTCTCTGAAGCACACGTTAACAGATGAAACAAGAAACAGCAACAATTCTTAATATTTTGGGGCCAGTTTGGCGATCGCCCCTAGTCAGAGGATTAGTTTCTGCCCCCTTTCCTTTCTTGCCCCGATGTGAGAATTTGAAGAATTCCTTCTGAGTTTGCCTGAGCAGTCAGCGGTAGGAGGATCAATTTTTATTTGGTGCTATGCGTATTTATGGCAATCGCCTCCTGAAAACCCTACCGGGGCAACAGACCAGACCCACCACAGGTAAAGTCCGGCTGGCATTGTTCAATATTTGGCGGGGAGAAATTCAGCACTGCCACTGGTTGGACCTCTGTGCGGGCAATGGCACCCTAGGGGCAGAGGCCCTCTGTCGGGGCGCGGATAAAGTAGTGGCGATCGAGCAGTCTGCTAAAGTCTGCACCATCATCAAAGAAAATTGGCAAAAATTGGCGCAGCCTGGGCAACAATGGTCAGTTTTGCAGGGGGATGTGCTGAAATTGCTCCCAACCTTGAAAGGACAAACCTTTGACCGCATTTACCTTGATCCCCCCTATGCCAGTGGCCTGTACAACCCCGTTTTAACCCTAGTGGGAGAGTTGCAGCTCCTCACCCCTGCTGGAGAAATAGCGGTGGAATATGACCGACGCCATTGGCAACCACCGGAGCAGATTGGTGGATTGGAATTGGTGCGCCAGAAAAAATATGGTTTGAGCAATTTAGCCTTTTATTGGCGGGAGCAAGGGGAAGTTTTGCCGATATAGTATTGTAGGTTGGCCCGCCGCCAGATTGTGAAGTTTTGTTGTACAGGGCGATCGCCGGAATCTGGATCGTGCTTGTTGTTTTGTTGAATTTTGTTGACTTGATTTATCCCCCCATCTAGCCATGCGTGTTGCCCTGTTTACGGAAACCTTTTTGCCCAAAATTGATGGAATTGTCACCCGTCTGAAGCACACAGTGGAAAATCTGCAGCGCCAAGGCCATCAGGTGTTGGTCTTCTGTCCGGAGGGGGGGCTCAAGGAATATAAGGGGGCAAAAATCCAGGGAGTGAAGGGCATGCCTTTACCCCTTTACCCAGAACTGAAGCTAGCTTTTCCGTCGCCCCAAATTAAACAGGCCCTGCTGAAATTCAAACCGGACCTGATTCATGTGGTCAATCCGGCGGTATTGGGTTTGGGGGGCATCTATTACGCTAAGCATTTGCATATTCCCCTGGTGGCTTCCTATCACACCCATTTACCCCAATATTTGCAACATTATGGTCTGGGGGCCCTGGAAGGGGTGCTGTGGGAACTGTTAAAACTGGCCCATAACCAAGCGGAATTAAATCTTTGCACTTCCTCCGCCATGGTGCAGGAATTGGTCAACCACGGCATTGAACGGGTGGATCTATGGCAACGGGGGGTAGATACGGAACTGTTTCAGCCCCACCTAAAGTCGGCCCAAATGCGGCAAAAATTGTCCCAGGGTCACCCCGATGCCCCCTTATTTTTATATGTGGGCCGGGTTTCGGCAGAAAAACAGATCGATGAAATTAAGCCTGTGCTCGAAGCTATTCCCCAGGCCAGGCTGGCGATCGTCGGGGATGGGCCGAATCGGAAAAATTTAGAAGCCCATTTTGCTGGTACGAATACCTATTTTGCGGGTTATATGCAGGGATTAGAGTTGGCGGCGGCCTTTGCTTCCGCTGATGCGTTTATTTTTCCTTCCCGCACTGAAACCCTGGGCCTAGTGCTCTTGGAAGCCATGGCGGCGGGCTGTCCTGTGGTGGCGGCGGCCTCCGGGGGGATTTTAGATATTGTCACCGATGGTGAAAACGGTTATCTCTTTGATCCCAGTGTGGCAGGGGGAGTGGTGCAGGCTACCCAACGGTTAATGTCCGCCCCTGGCGATCGAGAACTATTACGACAAAATGCCCGGCAAGAAGCGGAACGATGGGGTTGGCCAGCGGCCACAAGACAGTTAGTGGATTACTACCAACAAGTAGCCCATGGAGAAAATGATGCTCCCTTAGCAGCTTAGGGCAGAGCTTGCCCCTCGGTAATGGCTGGAATTAGTGGCATCAACTTTTTCCCCCCAGGGTTGGGGGGTGATCGCTGGTAATACACAGAAACTAGTCAAGCCATTCCGTGTGGAAAAATTCTCCCCTGGGCTTATCAGTGCGTTCATAGGTGTGGGCCCCAAAGTAATCCCGTTGCGCTTGGGTTAGGTTTTGGGGAAGCACTGCCCGGCGATAACTGTCAAAGTAATCCAACGAGGAACTGAAAGCCGGCACCGCAATGCCCATTTCGTTAGCCAGGATTAACACTTCCCGCCATGGCCCCTGGCGATCCAAAATACTTTGCTTGAATTCGGGAGCCAGGAGCAGATTAGGTAACTGGGGATTATCCTTAAAAGCTTTCTTGATCTTGTCCAAAAAGCCGGCTCGAATAATGCAACCCCCTTTCCAAATGCGGGCAATTTCCGGCAGGTTAACGTCATAACCAAATTCCTGGGAAGCTTTGGCAATCAAGGCCATGCCTTGGGCATAGGAACACATTTTCGAGCAGTAGAGAGCATCCCGCACCTTGGGAATCCAGGCTTCCACGTCACCACTAAAAGTTTTACCAGGGCCAGACAGTTGGTCCGAAGCGGCTATCCGTTCCTCTTTGAGGGAGGACATTACCCTGGCATTAACGGCGGCGTAAATAGTGGGGATGGGAACTCCCAACTCTAGACCACTCATCACCGTCCAGCGTCCTGTACCCTTTTGCCCCGCCGCATCGAGGATGTAGTCAATTAAATGTCCCCCGGTTTCGGGATCTTTTTTAGCAAAAATGTCGGTGCTGATCTCAATCAGGAAAGAATTCAGTTCGTCAGTTTGATTCCATTGTCCAAAAACTTCGTGGAGTTTTTCGTTGCTTAGCCCCAAGCCGTTTTTCAAAATGTCGTAGGCTTCGGCGATCAGTTGCATATCGCCATACTCAATGCCGTTGTGTACCATTTTGACGTAATGCCCCGCCCCTCCAGGGCCAATGAAGGTCACACAGGCAGGATTGTCGGGATCTTCCACTTGGGCGGCAATTTTAGTCAGAATTGGTTCCAATTCCTTATAGGCGGTGGGGGTGCCCCCGGGCATCAAGCTAGGGCCCAGCAATGCGCCTTCTTCCCCTCCACTGACCCCCATACCAACAAAGCCTAGGCCAGTGGCTTCTAAATCCTTGGTGCGACGCTCCGTATCTTCATAGAGGGAGTTGCCGCCATCGATGATCATGTCCCCTGCTTCTAAAAGGGGTTTCAGCTCATCGATCACCGCATCCACGGGGCCCCCAGCTTTGACCATTACGAGGATTTTGCGGGGGCGTTCTAACAGTTGGACAAATTCTTCTACGGTGTAGGCGGCTTTAATGTCTTTGTCCACAGCCCTTTCGGCCATGAATTTTTCAGTTTTGTTGGGGGAACGGTTATAGACGGCGATGGGAAAGCCTCGACTTTCCACGTTGAGGGCGAGATTTTCCCCCATTACTGCCAGTCCAATTACCCCAAAGGTTCGCTTAGTCATAATAGCTACGTTAGATTGCACAGTCGGGCAAGGTTAATTTCCTTAAGGGTACATCGCATTTTTTATTTGCTACCTCTGGGGAAAATTTTTTCGCTGGGAATAGACGAAACCATTAGTAAAAAGGGAAATTTTTCCATGGTTACCAGGATTCGCTGGGGATTTCCCAAGGGTCGGATGGTGCTTAGATATAGTTGGAGTCGATGTATATCCCTCAATAACTGAATTTTTCCGCAATCGTTTTATTCTCCATGGCAAAATCTCCTCAAAATAAACAATGGCTAGCCAATACCCTACTGGTGCTGGGCAGTTTAGGTTTTGCGGTGGTGGTGGCGGAAGTGGCCCTGAGGCTGATGGGGGTTAGTTATCCCAGTTTTTACCAAGTAGATCTCCAACGGGGTCATAGCTTAATTCCCAATTTCACCGCCCGTTGGACCCACGAAGGCAATGGTTTAGTGAGCATTAACTCCGACGGCCTGCGCGATCGCCATTATGAAAAAGAGAAACTGGCGGATACGTACCGCATTGTGGTGTTGGGGGATTCCTTTTCCGAAGCAATTCAAGTCAATGAAGATGAGACCTATTGGAGTGCCATAGAAAAAAATTTGGCCTCCTGTGCCGGCTTAACGGGTAAAACGGTGGAGGTAATTAATTTTGGCGTGGGGGACTACGGCACTGCCCAGGAATATTTAACCCTCCGGCACCATGCTATTGAATACCAACCGGATTTAGTATTACTACAAATTTTCACCGGCAATGACATTGTCAACAATTCTCGACAGTTAAGCCCCGGCGATCGCCTCGCGCCTTTTTGGGAAGAGATGGAGGGTAAATGGCAAATGAAGCTTGATTTTAGGGAAACAACGGCCTACCAACGGCGGGACAGTGCCCCAAGAAGATTGCTCTACGGCTTGATCAATCGGGTGCGACTGTTGCAGGTGCTCAATGAAGCCAAACGACAATGGGTCACCCAACGAACTCTAACCACCCAACAGCAGGCTAATACTGACATCATTCCCGCTCTGGATTTCGACGTTAATCTATACCGAGAACCCACTGATCCCGCCTGGGAGCAAGCCTGGGCTGCGACAGAATCCCTGATAACGGCGACTAGTCAGCTAAGTAGGGAAGAAAAGGCTGATTTTCTAGCAGTGGTGATTAGTAATCCTCCCCAGGTGTACCCCAATCGCCAAGTGCGGGAACAATTAAAACAGTTGGGGGCGGAGAATTTGTTCTACCCTGACCAGCGGTTGGCACAATTGGGGCAAAAGGAAAATTTTGCGGTGTTGACCCTGGCGGCAACTATGCAACAAAAGGCTGATGCTGAGCAGAGCTATTGGCACGGTTTTGATAACACCATTCCTGGGGTAGGCCATTGGAATATCCAGGGACACCAAATGGCCGGTCAGTTAATTGGCGATCGCCTTTGCCAAATGGTGACGGAGAAAGGAAAGTAAAACGTTATCTTGTAAATCTAAGTCCTGCAAAAGTTGAGCAGAATTAGTCAGCGAGCTAGGAACTGCCGGGACCAATGAGCCCAGGAAACCACCATGGAACGGCCCCTTTACTTCGATAACCACGCCACCACAGCCCTTGATGCCAGGGTGCTAGAAGCCATGTTTCCCTATTTCATGGAGCAGTATGGCAATGCCGGCAGTGCCCATTTTTACGGTTGGCAGGCCGAAGGGGCTATTAAACAGGCTAGGCAGGAAATTGCCGATACCATGGGGGCTCAGCCGGAGGAAATTATCTTCACCAGTGGTGCCACGGAGGCCAATAATTTGGCCATTCGGGGAGTAGCAGAGGCCTACTTTGCCCAGGGTAAACATCTGGTAACGGTGGAAACGGAACATCAAGCCGTGTTAGCTCCCTGTCGCTACCTGGAATCCCTGGGGTTTGAGGTCACTTATTTACTTGTACAGCCCAATGGTTTAGTAAATTTAACCGAATTGGAAAAGGCTTTGCGTCCCGATACGATCCTTGTGTCCGTGATGGCGGCCAACAATGAAATTGGTGTGCTCCAACCCCTGGAGGAAATCGGCAGACTGTGTCAGCAGAAATCGATCATTTTCCATTGTGATGGGGCCCAAGCCCTGGGCAAAATTCCCCTAGATGTGGGGCAATTGAACATTGACCTACTATCTTTCACTGGGCACAAAATCCATGGACCCAAAGGCATTGGGGGGCTATATCGCCGTCAAAATCCTGGCGTGAGGTTAGCGCCCCAACTGTTGGGGGGGGGACAGGAAGGGAATTTTCGTTCTGGAACTCTGCCGGTGCCCTTAATTGTCGGTTTAGCCAAAGCTTTGGCCATAGCGGCGGAAAACTTAGTTTCAGAAGGCGATCGCCAGCGGCAACTACGGGATCAACTTTGGCAAGGTCTGGCAAAAATTAGTGGAATAGTGCTGAATGGGGACCATGAACAAAGGTTACCCGGCAACCTCAATGTCAGTATTACTGGGGTCGATCCCAAGGCGTTACTGACCAGCCTACAATCTCGATTGGCCCTATCTTCTGGCTCTGCCTGTTCTTCCTATCGCACCGAAGCTTCCCATGTCTTATATGCCCTTGGCCGGGACAAAACCAGCGCCCAAGCCAGTCTGCGCTTTGGTTTAAGCCGCTTCACCACCCAGACAGAAATTAACCAGGCGATCGCCATTGTTACGGATACTGTGGCCCAATTACGGACAGATGCCTCCAACTATGGTTAATTTTCCCGCCTCTGCATTCCATCTTCCATGTGGCAATCCATTCGCTCTCTTCTCTTTCAAACCCCCTGTCCCCTTTGTCAAAAACCTAGCAAAGATCAGTTTTGCCGGGATTGCACCGGACAAATTTTGAGCCACCGTTTACCCCCTCACCTGCGGCAATGGCAGGGGAATTTTCCCCGCTTTGTTTGGGGACAGTATGAAGGGCAACTGCGGCGGGCTTTAACGGTGATGAAATTTGAGCAACAGCCGGGCATCGGCCTCTGGTTGGGGGAACAGTTGGCAGAACAGTGGTTACAACAACCCCAGGCGAAATTTAAAATACTGCCCCAGGTGGTGCCCATTCCCCTCAATAATCGTAAACAAGCCCAACGGGGATTTAATCAAGCGGAAAGAATTGCTGCCGGTTTTTGCCGCCTGACCCGCTACCCCCTGCACCCCCAGGCTTTACAACGGCCCAAGGATACCCAAGCTTTATTCGGTCTTAGCCCCGGCGATCGCCAACGGGAATTACAGTCCGCCCTTGTTACGGGGCCAGGCTTTAACACTCACCAGCCCTGGTTAATTTTGGATGACATTATTACCACCGGCACCACCGCCCTCGAAGCCCACCGGGTAATGGAGCAAAGGGGCGCTAAGGTAATGGGCATCGTGGCGATCGCCACACCGTCTTTTTCCCGGCCCACGGAACTTGGACAGCGATGATAATGATCATTTAACATAATATTCTCATATATTTTCACCAGCCCGTATTTAATTTCGTATTGTTAAACCTCGTCGGTTTTCCTTCAATCATTTTCTAACCCTAATCCTATGCAGAAACAGTTCTCTCCCCTAGCCCGTTTCGCCCTTTGGTTGGGTGGTGTTAGTTTAACTGCAACTAGTCTGGTTATCCCCAGCACCGTCCAGGCCCAAAGTAGTCTCAATGGGGGTAGTGCCATTCCTCCCCTCAAACCGATTCCCGAATCCACCTATATCCCCCCGGCGGCCCCCGTCAGCACTCCCACCAACCCAGACAGCCAGGCCTTGGCCACCCATATTGTCCTGGTGTTAGGGGAACGGCGGGTTTACGCCTACCAGAATGACAAAGTTTTGGCCAGTTATCCCGTGGCAGTGGGTAAAAAAGGCTGGGAAACCCCCCAAGGCAATTTCCAGGTCATCCAAATGGTAGAAAATCCCGTCTGGGAAAATCCCTGGAATGGCAAAAAAGTGGCCGCCAGCTTGGATGGCCCCATTGGTATCCGTTGGATCGGTTTTTGGAGTGATGGCAAAAATACCATTGGTTTCCATGGCACCCCGAAAAAACATGAACATTTCCTTGGCACTGCGGCTTCCCATGGTTGCGTCAGAATGCGGAATCAAGATGTAGTGGCTTTATTCGGCATGGTGCAAAATGGCACTCCAGTATGGGTAGTTCAGAAAAAATAGATTGTTTAAACTGACTAAATCAAAACGGCGATCGTGTATAACCGTGAAGAATTGTATTCTCGGTTTCTGGATTAATTTCCTAGCTGCAATCCCCGATCGCCTATGCTCTTTGGATTCTAGCCTTTCTCAAACCGACAACAAATGTAAAGCAAGACCTCGACAGGGCCAGGGCTTTTACCGACAATTTGAGGGTGAATTACCCTCCTGGAGTCTGACCCTATGAAATTGGCCTATTGGATGTATGCTGGCCCCGCCCACATTGGCACCCTACGCATCGCCAGTTCTTTCAAGAACGTCCACGCCATTATGCATGCTCCGTTGGGGGATGACTATTTCAACGTGATGCGCTCCATGTTGGAACGGGAACAGAACTTTACCCCCGTCACCACTAGTGTGGTTGATCGCCAAGTGTTATCGAGGGGTTCCCAGGAAAAAGTGGTGGATAATATTGTCCGCAAAGATGGGGAAGAAGCGCCGGATTTGATTGTCTTGACCCCCACTTGCACCTCCAGTATTTTGCAAGAGGATTTGGAAAACTTTGTCGACCGGGCCCAAATGGATGCCCGCTGTGACGTGCTTTTGGCGGATGTGAACCATTATCGCTATAACGAATTGCAAGCTGGCGATCGTACCCTCAAGCAAATTGTGGAGTTTTACCTTAAAAAAGCCCGTAAACAGGGCAATTTGGCCACTGAGAAGACGGCCAAGCCATCGGTCAATTTAATTGGTTTCACCACCCTAGGGTTCCATAACCAACATGACTGCACTGAATTAAAGCGTTTAATGGCGGATCTCGGCATAGAAGTGAACCTAGTCCTACCGGAAAAAGCCACCGTGGACCAATTGGCCAAAATTCCCCAAGCTTGGTTTAACCTCTGCCCCTATCGGGAAGTGGGCTTGATGACAGCAGAATATCTCAAAGAAGAATTTGCCATGCCCTATGTGGACATTACCCCCATGGGAGTGGTGGAAACGGCCCGTTGCATCCGCCAAATCCAACAGGTGCTAAATGACCAGGGTTTTGACCTTAATTACGAAGATTTCATCCAACAGCAAACCCGTCACGTTTCCCAAGCGGCCTGGTTTTCCCGCTCCATTGATTGTCAAAACCTCACCGGCAAAAAGGCCGTGGTCTTTGGGGACAACACCCATGCGGCCGCTATGACCAAAATTTTGGCTCGGGAAATGGGCATCCACGTTGTCCTAGCGGGAACCTATTGCAAATATGATGCCGATTGGTTCCGACAAGAAGTGGCCGAATACTGTGATCAAGTCTTGATTAGTGAAGACAATGGGGCGATCGCCGATGCCATTGCCCGGATCGAGCCGGCGGCCATTTTTGGCACCCAGATGGAACGGCACGTGGGTAAACGGCTAGATATTCCCTGTGGCGTGATTGCGGCCCCCATTCATATCCAGAATTTCCCCCTGGGCTATAAACCATTTTTGGGCTACGAAGGCACCAATCAAATCGCTGACTTGGTGTACAACTCCTTTACCCTGGGCATGGAAGACCATCTGTTGGAAATTTTCGGTGGCCATGACACTAAGGAAGTGATCACCAAAGGTATTTCCTCTGACTCCGACCTCGGCTGGCACAACACCGCCCAGGCTGAGTTGAATAAGGTACCAGGATTTGTGCGGGGTAAGGTCAAACGTAATACGGAAAAATTTGCTCGGGAGCGGGGCTTGTCAGAAATTACCCTGGAAGTAATGTACGCCGCCAAAGAAGCAGTGGGAGCCTAGGTCTTGTTAGGAAGGGTTTAGCTTATCCTCTTCCACTAACAGAGTCAAACTACGACAAGCTTGGAGCACTTTCACAAAGACTTTTCCCCATCACCGGCAGGTGGGGATAACTTTTCAGGCCGATGCCGAAAGCGACAGCCATCAATTTCACCTAACTTCCACTACAATCAAGCCTGTGGTGCAAAGGGTGAAAAATGTACGTTCTGATCGGTGGCATGGGGGGCATTGGCTCTAACTTAGCCAAGAATTTGCTCAAAATGGGCCACACAGTGGCGGCGGTGGATACGGATCCCCAGGCCTGTCAGTATGCCCGGGAAAAAATTGGCGTCATGGCCTTTGAGGGTAGTGCAGTAAATACCTCAGTTTTACTAGAGGCGGGGGTCCGCAAGGCGGGGGCAGTGATTGCGGCGCTCCAGGAAGATGCCCTAAATTTGGCTTTGGTTACCCTATCAAAACATTATGGTGTACCCCAAATTGTCGTCCGTATGAGTGATGGGGACTTTGCTGAACCCTACCGTTTAGCCGGAGCTACCCACATTATCAGCACCACAGAATTAACCCTCAACCGGGTGATTAATGCCATTGAGTATCCCCAAGTGGATGCCATGATGCACTTTGAACAGGGACAAATTGAAGTGCTTAAACTCTCCATTCCTCCCAATTGCAGTATTGTGGGCCGCAGTGTGGCGGCGATCGCCCAGGATCCCCGTTTTCCTTCCGGCACTCTGATTATTGGCTACCAGGCCAATGCCCATGAAGACTTAAAAATTCCCAACGGTAATACGTTGCTAGAGGATGGTTCCACCATTTTGGCCGTGACCAAACCGGAGTTGGTGCGGCAGTTAATCGATTTTATGGGACTGTGCCAGTCTTAACAGCTGAATTATCAGAACAAAAAGCTAGTGCGTATATGACCCACATATTGGGTGGCGTTATTGCTGTTGGCCTCGGGATTAAGCACTACCCAAAATCCGGGGGTGATGGAAATATTGTCATTGATTTGAATGCGGTAAAACGCCTCCAAATGGTAGGGGGTGGTTTGTCCCACTGCTCCAGGTAAGTTACTAGCCGTGACTGTGGGAGGAATGCCCAAGGCAATGCCCGGTAAATTCCCTTCTCCCCCCACATCGGGGAAACTAATGCCAAGCAAACCATACCAAATGGCGGAACGATTCCAGGACACTTCCCTCACCACTGTGCCCCCCACTCCATCGGACAAGTTGCTCATGCCGCCTCCCTGGGCCTGGGCATCCACATAGCCGCCCCAGGCATGGATCTGCACCTGGGGAGTGATGCGATAGTATCCTTGCAATGTGTAAAAATCCCCCGCCGTGGCGATCGCCTCTCCGAAGGGTTGAATAGCCAGGAAACTACCGGTGCCCGCCATTAAATTGGTCTCCCCAGCGGGGAAATAGGAACGGGAATAGGTGAACCCAATGCCCCCGTCAGATGTTTGATAGGCTAATTGACCGAGGGCATGGTGCCCACCATTAAACAGGCCGTTGCCACTGTCTGGATCGTTGGGGTTAGTGGCCAGGTAACCCGCACTCAATTGCAAGGTCGGAGTTATCTGCCAATTGAAGCCAGCCCCTCCCCCTCCCCGACGGTAAACAGGATCGTATTCGCCAAAGCGGGAAGGAATACCCAGGGCATCATCGGCAATGGTGGGGGGCGTCAACGTATCCACCAAATCCGTGTAGCCCACCCCCACGGAACCTAGCCGTAGGGTGAGATTATCCGTCAGAGGAGTGCGATACCAAAGATGGGTCACTTCCACATTATTGTTGGAATTATCGTCATAGTTAAAACGGGTCATATTGGTGCCAGTTTGCGCCACTCCGTTGAAGAAATTGGAGAATTGTAAACGAGTCCTGAGCAAATCTTTGCCGGTGAAACTGGTTTCCAAGTTAAAGCGCACCCGATAGGCTAGTTGGGGTTGAAATTGATTACTATCACCCCCCACCCGATCGCCAAACACATCATCAAAGGAAACAATGGTCTGACCATAAAGCTTTGTGGTGGTGGAAAACTGATGGTCTTCCAAAAAAGCAGTGCGAGTTTCTAGATTATCAACCCGGACTGCCAATTGTTTTAGCTCGGCTTGGAAATCCTGGGCTAATTTTTTTAGTAAATCTAAGTCCCCTTGAACCACGGAGACATTTTCCTGTAACAGTTGCTCAATGGTGTTTAAACAAGCATTTAATCCCGCCGCAAATTCATAACGACTAAGGGCCCGATCGCCTCGGTAGGTGCGGTCTGGATAACCCACTAAACAACCGTAACGCTCCACCAAACTTTGCAAAGCGGCAAAGGCCCAATCATTGGGTTGCACATCTCGCAATTCCGCCACCGAGGTAATTTGATTAACTGTTTTGCCAGAATTGTCTCCCCCTAATTGGTAACGATTAACCGGGGCCAAGGGTTCATCCACAGGAACAGCTTGGGCGTCACTGGGTAACATCGCTGTCAGTCCACTGGCGATCGCCAAACCGCAAATCAAGCCCATGGATGTAGTCAATCTTGCTAATGACAATTCGGTACCCTCCCGGAAAAAATAAAGCCAGCGTTGGACGATTAAATTAATTTAGAAGGCAATTAGAGCGGAATTAAATTTCAATAAACTTAAGAGATTCAAACTAATATCAATTAATTTGCTCCAGCATAGAAAATCAATTACATTTGCTCAAGGGTTTTGCCCTTAGTTTCCTTAACAAAAAACCAAATAAAGAAAATGGAAATGGCCGCTGAAGTAGCATATAAACCGTAGGCTGGCCCTAAACCCACCGTGTTCAGCAGAGGAGGAAAAGTAGTGGAAATAACAAAGTTTGCAATCCACTGTACCCCCGCCGCCACCGATAGGGCCGCCGCCCGTATTTTGTTGTTAAACATTTCCCCCAACAAGACCCAAACAATGGGCCCCCAGGAGAAACCAAAACTAAACACATAAAGATTGGCAGTCACCAGGGCAATTACCCCAGCGGTCCCGGTGAGGGTGGGTTGACCGTTAACCACCGTCGCCCCCGCAAACACCATTGAAAGGATGCCCAAGGTAATGGTCATACCAATGGAGCCCATCAGCAACAAAGGCTTACGGCCAAAACGATCCACAAAGGCGATCGCCACTAAGGTGGTGAGGATATTGATAAAACCAGTGATTACAGTGATCAACAGAGATTTTTCTTCGGTAAAACCCACTGATCGCCAGAGCACACTGCTGTAATAAAAAATCACGTTAATGCCAACGAATTGTTGCAGGGCCGATAGCCCCATACCAATCCAGACAATGGGCAACAGTCCTCCCCGACGACTGAGCAGATCACGAAAGCGGGGTTTGTGGTCTAGATTGACCGTTTGTCGAATTTCTTCAATGCGACCGGCCACGTCTCCTCCCTCCACTTTATGCAAAATGGCCGCCGCCTTTTCTTCCTGGCCCAAAGCCACCAAATACCGGGGAGATTCAGGAATCAAGAAAGCACAAATGCCGTACAGGAGGGCAGGAATTAACTCTGTCCAGAACATCCAACGCCAGGCCGCCGCACCGAATATCCAGGTATTTTGGGCCGATCCCCCTGCCATCGAGGCAATAAACCAATTACTCAACAGAGCAATGAAAATACCGGAGACAATGGCCAACTGTTGCAAGGAACCTAAACGCCCCCGCAGATGGGCCGGTGATACTTCCGCAATGTAGGCTGGCGCAATCACACTAGCGGCCCCCACCCCAATCCCGCCTAATACCCGCCAGAAAATAAAATCCCAGATGGTGAAAGGTAAGCCTGATCCAATGGAACTGAGGGTAAATAGTACCGCCGCCAGAATCATTGTTTTGACCCGTCCATGGCGATCGGCGATCGGGCCGGCACCAAAGGCCCCCAATGCTGATCCCAACAGGGCTAGGGACACTGACAAACCCGTTAAAAGGCTGTCAGTCTGAAAATGTTTTTGTAGGGCTGCCACGGCCCCATTGATCACCGCTGTGTCAAAGCCAAACAGAAACCCCCCCAGGGCCGCTACTCCCGAAATCAGGAGGACAAACTTAACGTTAGCCGTAGATTGGGGAGGGGAAGGGGAGGAATTCATGTTAAGCAAAAATTTAAGAAGTTAGCCTATGGCAAGTTGCGCTTGCCCAAGAACTAAATCCTATCAAGTAAAAAAACTTTGTCATGAATTCTTAATTAAATGTTGCAAAACACTGCCATGGAAAACCATGAACAAAACTAGTTCAAGATGACCATGGGTCCATGGAAGGGAATTTTTTAATATTGAAACAATTTCATTATTTTGCTCGCCGTTGTTGCTTTCGGCCCCAGGCGATCGCCTAGGGATTGACCCGTGGCACGATAGAATCGAACATTGTCCCCGATCAATTCCTTTCCATGCAAAGACTGCGTTGGCTACTGCTTTTAATTGTCGTCTTGGTCATTGGGGCCAGTTTTGTGCTGGCCAAGTTGCCCCTACAACTGGGTTTAGATCTACGGGGGGGCGCCCAGTTAACCATTGAAGTCCAACCCACTGCAGAAATTCCCCAAATCGACAACGATAGTTTGGTGGCAGTAAAAACAGTGATCGAAAACCGGGTTAATGCCCTGGGAGTATCGGAACCATTGGTGCAAACTGCTGGGGAAGATAAAGTGGTGGTGCAACTGCCTGGGGTAACCGATCCGGGTCAGGCAGAAAGGATTTTGGGGGGGACAGCCCAGTTAGAATTTCAGCAACAACGGCCCGGCACAGAGGGAGAATTTCAAGCGGAATACACGATTAAGCGCCAACTGGATGCGGAATTGGAAAATCTCCGTCGCTCCGGTGCTTCCCCGGAAAATAGCGATCGCCTCCAGCAATTGTTGGCAGAACGGGAACAGTCCAACCAAGCTTTGCTGGCGCTGTTTGAACCCATGGGACTAACGGGGAAAAACCTCACTGATGCCCGCCCCAGTCCCAACCAATCTGGTACTGCGTGGGAAGTGGCCCTCCGGTTTGATGAAGAAGGGGGAAAGAAATTTGCCGAGTTAACCCAGGCTGTTGCTGGTACAGGACGGAGCTTAGGCGTGTTTTTGGATAATGACTTGATCAGTGCTCCGGTGGTGGGAGTGGAATTTGCTAATACAGGCATTACCGGGGGAGCGGCGGTCATTACGGGGAACTTCACCATCGACACAGCCAATGATCTGGCGGTGCAACTGCGGGGCGGCTCCCTACCATTCCCGGTGGAAGTGGTGGAAAATCGCACAGTGGGGGCCACGTTGGGGCAGGAAAGCATCCGGCGCAGTTTGGTGGCGGGATTCGTTGGTTTAGCCCTGGTGCTGATTTTTATGGCGGTCTATTACCGTTTGCCCGGCATTGTGGCGGATGTCTCCCTGGTCATTTATGCGGTTTTGACCCTAGCGGCCTTTGCCTTGGTGGGGGTGACCCTGACCCTGCCCGGTATTGCCGGTTTTATCCTCAGTATTGGTATGGCAGTGGATGCCAATGTATTGATTTTTGAACGAACTAGGGAAGAATTACGGGGGGGCAATACCCTCTATCGCTCGGTGGAATCGGGCTTTTTCCGGGCTTTTTCCAGTATTTTGGATAGTAATGTCACCACCCTGATTGCCTGTGCAGCCCTGTTCTGGTTTGGTTCCGGTTTGGTGAAAGGCTTTGCCCTCACCTTGGCGATCGGAGTCATGGTGAGTTTGTTTACTGCCTTGACCTGTAGCCGTACTCTTTTACTGGTGATTGTGCTCAGTCTGCCTAAGGTTCGTCAAAATCCCAAACTGTTTTGCCCTAATCTCTCGGTGCCGGCTAAATCATAAATTAACTACTTACTAAAAATTTTTTTTCATTCTCCCTGACCAATCTTAAAAACTATGAAATTAGACCTGTTCAAATGGGAAAAACCGGCTTGGATTACCTCTTCCCTTTTGGTGTTGATCAGTATCATCGCCATGGTAATTTCCTGGGTACAGTTCCAAGCGCCCTTTAAGCCGGGTCTGGATTTTGTCGGGGGCACCCGTTTGCAATTACAACTGGAATGCGCCAGTAAGAATAATTGCCCTGCGGCGATCGATGTGGCCAAGGTGCAGAATATTCTCAATGGGGTGGGCCTGGGTAACAGTAGTGTGCAGGTGATTGAGGACTATACCCTTTCCATTCGTCAACAAACCCTGGATGTGGAACAACGGGAAACGGTGCAGAAAGCACTGAATGAGGGCATCGGCAAGTTTGACCCGGAAACCATCCAAATCGACACCGTTGGCCCCACCGTGGGTAAGGCTTTATTCCGTTCTGGCGTGTTAGCCCTGGTGATTTCCCTCCTGGGCATTATTATTTATCTAACCATCCGTTTTCAGCTAGATTACGCTGTTTTTGCCATTGTGGCTCTGCTCTACGATGCGTTGATCACTATGGGAGCCTTTGCCATTTTTGGCCTACTGGGAGGGGTGGAAGTAGACAGTCTTTTCCTGGTGGCCTTACTGACCATTATTGGTTTTTCTGTCAATGACACCGTGGTAATTTACGACCGGGTGCGGGAAACCCTAGAGCGCCATCCCGACTGGGATATTAACCATGTGGTGGATGATGCTGTCAATCAAACCTTGACCCGTTCCATTAACACTTCTCTGACCACTTCTTTACCCCTGGTGGCAATCTTTCTTTTTGGGGGCGATAGTCTGAAATTCTTTGCTTTGGCTTTGATTATTGGCTTTGCTTCCGGTGTTTATTCCAGTATATTCATGGCCACTACCCTCTGGGCCTGGTGGCGTAAACGGCGATCGCCTCGGAGTCCCAAGGGAGAAGTGGTGGCAGAGGTTTAATTTTTCAACTTTGTCCTAATTAAGCCTGAATTTCCGCTCCCCTGCATTCCCCTGGTTGTGAAGCTTGGGCAAATCCCCCAGACCAAAGTTAGTACCGGCAACAAGGCAGCAGAAAGGTCAAAGCCTTATGGGAAAATGGTCACAATTTAGCTTTTAGCTTTGCCAATCTCCCATGGAATTTAGCCAACTCGTAGAACGTCTACAACCCCAGATCCAAACCCACAGCCTAGAAAAATTTGGCGATCGCAATCCAACCATTGGGGGCGTTGCGGCCTTAACGGAGGCATTGCCGGGGCAAATTAGTTATGTCGATAGTGCCAAGTATGCGCCCCAAATGCAGGCGACCCAGGCCAGTGCGCTGATTTTACCCCTGGATGAAAAACTTCAAGCAGAAGCGGATGCCCAAGGCATAGCCTGGTGTGCCACCGCCCAACCCCGGTTGCTATTTGCGGCGGCGATCGCCGTTTTCTATCAGCCCTACCGTCCCCCGGCCGGTATCCATGGCACAGCAGTCATTGACCCCTCGGTGCAATGGGGTGAGGAGGTCAGTATTGGCCCCCATGTGGTAATTTATCCCAACGTGACCCTAGGCGATCGGGTTTGCATCCACGGCAATGTAGTCATTTATCCAGGGGTTACCATTGGTAACGACACCATACTCCACGGTAACTGCACCATCCACGAACGGACGCAGATTGGCCAAGGTTGTGTAATCCATAGCGGAGCGGCGATCGGGGCAGAAGGTTTCGGCTTTGTGCCCACCCCTGAAGGTTGGTTCAAGATGGAGCAATCAGGCAAGGTGGTTTTAGAGGACGGGGTAGAAATTGGCTGTAATAGTGCGGTAGATCGCCCTGCCGTGGGGGAAACCCGCATCGGCAAAAATACTAAATTGGACAATATGGTGCATGTGGCCCATGGTTGTCGCATTGGCGAGGCCTGTGCCCTGGCCGGTCAAGTGGGCTTAGCCGGGGGAGTCACCATCGGTAACCGGGTTATCCTCGCCGGACAAGTGGGAGTAGCAGATAAATCCCAGATCGGCGACGGGGCGATCGCCTCTGCCCAAACGGGAATCCATGGCAAAGTGGGAGCCAAGGAAGTAGTTTGCGGCAGTCCCCACATGCCCCACAAGCTTTATCTCAAAGCCTCTACCATCTACAAACGTTTGCCGGAAATTTACGACACCCTGAAAAAATTGAAAAAAGTTTAATATTGTCCAACGAAAAACCCCACCCTAGATTACCGGGATGGGGAGTTTCTCTTTTAGGTTCAATTGTTTAAACCGGCCAGCCTTGCCCAAAGGGAAAATAAAGTTTTTTATTTCGCAGCGGCGGCTACTTTCACCACTTCACTAAAGGCAGCGGGGTCTAATACGGCCAACTGGGCCAACATTTTGCGGTTGATTTCAATGTTGGCTTTTTTCAATTGTCCGGTCAGCTTGCTGTAGCTCATGCCCTCTTGGCGAGCAGCGGCGTTGATGCGGGTAATCCACAGACGACGAAAATCCCGTTTACGCTTACGGCGATCGCGGTAGGCATTACGCAGGGCCTTCATCACCTGTTGGTTAGCGGTGCGGAAAAGTTTGGAGTGGGAACCCCGGAAACCTTTGGCTAACTTGAGAATTTTTTTGCGGCGTTTGCGGGCGACGTTGCCCCGTTTAACTCTGGTCATAGTAACTTTAAAAAACTAAAGATAACTTCAGCCTTGCCCAGGAAACTGGTTTGGGGTCAGAACCTTACTAAGATCTTCCCCATGCCAACTTCCCCTGGTACCTAGCTGAAAAGTGAGCAAAAATGGCGTTAACTACTCAATTACATATAGGGAAGCATGAGCCGGACATTTTTTTCATCGGCTTCATGCACCAAAGCAAGGTTGGAAAGACGACGATGGGTCTGTTCGGAACTCTTATGTTCCAATAGGTGATTTTTAAACGCTTTACGACGGATAATCTTCTTGCCACTGCCGGTTGGGCGAAATCGTTTGGCGGCGGCTTTACGAGTTTTAAGTTTGGGCATAATGTGGCTGGTAATCGAACACAGTCTTCCACTATACCATGGCTAACCCAGACATTGGACTTTTTCTCCCCTAATCTCCCTGGGGAAAGCGTTCCCACAAATCTGTGCATTGCCGTAAACTCCGGTGCTTGCCGTGGCCCAAAATGAGATGATCTAATACCGGAATTTGCAGGTATTGAGCCCCCTGGAGTAGTAATTCTGTCAGCCGGATATCTTCCGGGCTCGGATCGAGTCCACCGGAGGGGTGATTATGGGCCACAATCAGCCTCGTAGCTCCCTGTTTAATCACTTCCCGAAAAATTTCCCTGGGGTGAATGAGGGTCTCTGTGGCGGTACCAATGGTAATCACTTTGGTGGCTAGCAAACGATTTTTCACGTCTAGCATGACAATGGCAAAATGTTCCTGGGCCTGCCACATCAAATCTTGGCTCAGGGCGATCGCCGCCGCTTCTGGACTATCCACCACCATTTTTTCCAGGGGCCGACTTTGAAAGACCCGTTTACCCAATTCCACCGCCGCTAAAATTGTGGTGGCTTTAGCAGGGCCAATGCCGGGAAAAGCAATTAGTTCCTGGGGATGGATACTACGCAACACGTCCATGGGGTCCTGACGATTTTGTCCCAACTGTTGCAAGATATATTGTCCCAGTCCCACCGCCGACAGCTTACCTTTGCCCTGGCCTGTGGCCAATAGAATGGCAATCAATTCTGCATTACCCAGGTGCTTGGCCCCATATTTGAGCAGTTTTTCCCTGGGGCGTTCATCCTCCGGCAGATCGGCAATTCTCAGGCTATAGCTCATTGCTTACCGCCACCGTTAAACCGCACTGGGGACAATGGCGCTCGCCAACACTGAGGGGATAACCACAACTGTCACAAAGGGCATGGGAACCCACCTTTAAACCTTCTTGCACCGCCACCCGTTGGTCAAAAACAAAACATTCCCCCTGCCACAAACTCTCCGACGGGGACACAGTTTCCAGGTAATTTAGGATGCCACCCTGGAGATGGTAAACCTCCGAAAATCCCTCTGTCAGAAGATAGGCACTGGCTTTTTCACAGCGGATTCCCCCGGTGCAAAACATCGCTACTTTTTTATTTTTTTGCTGATCCAGATTATTTTTCACATAGTCGGGGAACTGACGAAATCTTTTGGTGCGGGGATTAACTGCTCCTTGGAAGGTGCCGATCGCCACTTCATAATCGTTGCGGGTATCAATCACCACCACATCGGGGTCTTGAAGCAGTTCATTCCACTGCTGGGGAGAAACATAGGTTCCCACCTGTTTTTCTGGAGTCACCTGGGGCAGGCCAAGGCTGACTATTTCGGGCTTAATTTTCACCTTCATCCTTTGGAACGGAGTGGTTTCCGCCCAGGAATGACGCTGGGGCAAACTGGTTATACCCAAATCCGCCGCTATGGTTTTGACAATTTCCTCGATGGCTTCTGACTCACCGGCGATCGTGGCGTTGACCCCTTCCTCCGCCAACAGAATAGTTCCCTTTAGCCCCAGGCGATCGCACAACTCCTGCCAACGGCTTTGCTTTTCTGCCAAACAATCGAGCCGGGTGAAGTGGTAAAAAGTTGTTACCTGGTGAGCCATAGGAAAGCAGAAAAATCCTTGCTTGTTGTGAACTTCTATGGCTATAATAGCTGAGGTTTGTTACCAAAAGGAGTAACATTCGCCAGTTCAAGGGGGTTTAGCTCAGTTGGTAGAGCGCCTGCTTTGCAAGCAGGATGTCAGCGGTTCGAGTCCGCTAATCTCCATCTTCACCAGCACTGATAGCGGTGATAGGTAAATTTAGACCCCGCAGTAGTTCCTGGTAGGCCTGCCACTCCCAAAAAGGCTCCGGTTCTTGTCGGTGTACTGCCACAATTTCTTGACTCAGCCGCAACACCAATTCCCGGTCCTCTTGTTTGGGGATTTCTTTAGTTAAATTATCGAAGTTCACCTCAACCCCTTGTAAGAGGTAATCCTGCAACTCCTGTCGTAGATGCTGAGGATCGGATCCGGTGCCTTTGAACACCTGACTGAGGTTATCCAAAATAATGGCCATTTCTGTCTCCGAAATTTTGCCATCGGCGGCGGCCACAGCGGCCACTGTGCGGAGAATTTTAAACTGTTGGGGCGAAAGGCTGGGAGCTTCTCCTAAATATACTTCAATTACCTTTGGATCATTTTGAATTTGATCCATGTTGCCTTCGCACAATACCGAACCTTGATGGAGTACCGTCACCTTGCGGGCAATTTGACGCACAAACTCCATATCATGTTCAATCACAATGATGGAATGGCTTTCCGCTAGGGCCAAGAGCAAATCTCCCACATTTTCGGTTTCCTCATCGGTCAATCCCGCCACTGGTTCATCCACCAATAGCAGGGTAGGGGACTGGGCCACCAACATACCAATTTCCAACCGTTGTTTTTCCCCGTGGGAGAGCAGGGCGGCCGCCAAGTGAGCTTTGGGAGTCAGACCAACGGTTTCCAACAGTCCTCCCACACTACGCCGCTCAGCTCCGGTGGCTTGCCCCATCAGGGTACCCCAAACCGATTTATTGCGATTCACTGCCAAGTCTAAATTTTCCGCCACGGTTAGATTGAGATATACCCTAGGGGTTTGAAATTTCCGCCCCACCCCCAGGCGAGCAATGCGATATTCCGGAATTTTACGAATGTCCTTGCCCTGGAATAAAACCCGGCCCTCCGTTGGTTGAACTTTGCCGGTGATCACATCCAAAAAAGTGGTTTTGCCTGCGCCGTTGGGGCCAATAATGACCCGCAATTCCCCTGGATTCATGGAAAAAGTCAAGTGGTTGAGGGCCCGAAAGCCGTCAAAGCTCACTGTTAGGTCTTGAATTTCTAAGATTTTGCTGGTCATGGGCAATGGGGACAACCTAAAAATTGGGCCAGGACAAAGCCGGGGCAAACATTCCTGCTTGTCAATTCAAACAAGGGCTAGAGCGGAAAACTGTTTACCAGGAACGAAATTTTTTGCATTGCCATAGTCTTGTGGCTAATTTGCCCAGTTTGGCTGCCATCAAAGAAAAAAAATTACCTAGTTATCTTGCCAGGGATTCGGAGGAAACACCACCTTCAGAACCATTGCCATCTAAATTATTACCATTTTCGCCATCGGTTTCTAAATCTGCCTGTTGCCAATCCGTTGGCGATCGCCTGGTTAATTCCTCTAGAGAACGGGGCACTAGGCTAACTTTTTGGTTTTCTACCGGAATATCAGCATTCTCCACTGGGTCAACTAGGGCGTAGAGAGAATCCCCTGCAAAGTCCGGGTTCCCTAGTTGGAGGCGGTGGGTTTTGCCATTGACCAATTGAATGGTTAATTCTGTCCCGGCAGGACTGAGGCCA
Source organism: Synechocystis sp. FACHB-383 (assembly GCF_014698605.1). NCBI lineage: Bacteria > Bacillati > Cyanobacteriota > Cyanophyceae > Synechococcales > Merismopediaceae > Synechocystis > Synechocystis sp. FACHB-383. The sequence continues at coordinate 78,607 of NZ_JACJTJ010000025.1, forward strand.
TAGTCCTTCAACTCTACTGTCGACACCTCAAAATCCCGGCTATTCTGACTGCCCAAGATCACACCGAGCAAAAAATCCACTCCCGGGGCACTCACGGCTACTGGGTCGGGATTACCCATCAACCAAACAGACTTATCATGGTTGGCTTTGGCCTGGCGGTAGATTTTGACGCTCGTCGGGGTCGAGTCAGACCGGGTAATGGTGACCGATTGCACCAAATCAGCACTGAAGTCAAAATGGCGGGCTTGCGGTTGGCTTTCGATAACAGTTGCTTCATCTTGGGAGTGACGGCCCAGCTCCCAGGCCCCTACCCCCAATCCCAGAATCAAGGCCACTACCCAGAGCAACCAAGTGCCCCGCTTTAGTTTCAATGCCATAGGCCAAGCCCGTAATCACTATTAAGCCTAGGGCGATCCGGGTGCAGGGGCGATCGCTGGGTCGGTCTGTTGTTGCTGCATTTCCATTAGCCGCTGCTGTTGGAGTTGCTTGAATTGGTCTGCAGCCTTATTGATATTTCTTTGAGTATCCTCGGCAAAATCTGACCCATTGCGGGTACGACTCAAATTGGCATTGTGAATCAACGACATGGGGTCAAAGCCTCCCCCCAAGCCCTGCTTACTAGGGTCAACGTTGTTGGACACGAACGGATCTTCCCCTGGGGCGGTGCCAGTGGACTGACCCTGAACGGGGGCTAGGTTGATGCCCAATAAGCCAGTGGCGAGGGCACTGAGGGTTAAACAGCGGGTTAGCTGGGCTGTCTTCATCGTCATCAGGCTCCAGGTGATTAATTGGTCTACGATTCTAAAACTCAAAATTGTCGGGATCCGGAAGTTAGGCAAAGATAGCCAAAATTATAAAAAGCGACGTTTGAGCAAAGGCTGAATTAATAACAATACTAAACCATCAAACAGAACTAGCACCCCTAGCACCTGGGCAAAATTCAAACTGAACCAAGGGGCAGTTAAGACCGTACTCCCCAAACCCCAGTCACCATTGAGGTAGATATAGCGGATGGGCTCGATGGCATAGGTTAAAGGATTCAAGCTAGCCACCACCTGCAACCAATGGGCCATGAAGTCCAGGGGCGCCAGAGCAGTACTGGCGAAGAGTAGGGGTAAATTGGTGACGAAAATAACCGCAATCAATTCAATATGTCCCGGCAAAGCAAAAGCTAAGCCTAAACTTAGGGCCGTTACCCCCAACACAATCAGAAAAACAATCAAGGCGATCATCCCCAGGCCAACGCCGTTGGGCAAACCGGCCCCCAGTAGGGCACTGGCCCCCACAATTACCGCCGCTTGGATCAGGCTCAGGCTAATGATATAGACCGTGGAGGCGGCCACAATGGAATAGCGAGAGGCCAGCGGGGCCACCAGTAGGCGGTTCAAAAAACCAAATTCCCGGTCAAACATCACCGGCAGACCGGCATTCAGCGCTCCAGAAAAGGCAGTAAAAACGATAATTCCCGGTGCTAGAAATTGGGCATAGTTGAGGTCATTACCAAATAGACCCTGGGGAGCATTGAGAAATAGGGCACCAAAGAGTACTAGCCACATAAAGGGCTGGATGATGCCCGCCACTAGGGTAGTGGGGCGACGCTGTAATTGGATAAATAACCTCTTGGTTAGAGCAATGGTTTCTTGGAAAAACTCCGCTGCTCGGCTGGGGGGATTGGCTGGGGTGGCCTGGGGAGCTAGCAGGGAGATGATTTTGGGAGGGGTGAGGGTTTGGCTCATAAGACTTTGGGGTTGACGGCAGTTAAATTAATTTTGCTTAACTTTGCATTTACTGAGGGGAAGTTTTGCCTTGGAGACCATGGTAGGAAATTTTTTCCACCCTTGCTTTCATCGCCCCGGAAAAGTTGCCAGGAGATTTATTAACGTCGCAGTTAATTGGCTTTCATTGCTTGTTTTTTCTCCGCTTTGAGATCCCGTTGGGCAGCGGCGGCCAACTCCGCATCCATCAGGGTTTTGCCGGTGGCTGCCAGGTACACATCATCCAAACTAGGCCGGGATTGGGCCAAGCTGAAAATCGGTAAACCGTCAGCAAGCAGAGCTTTTTCAATTTGACTAAGGGGATTACTCTGGGGCGTCACCACCAGATTAAGGGAATTACCCTGGGCCTGGTTAACAATTACTTCCTGGACAAAAGCTAGGGAGCGGAGAATTTGGCTAGCTTTTTCCGCCTCCTGGTCTTCCGTAAATTCTTTAATTCTCAAGGTTACCCTGTCCCCTCCCACCCGGTCTTTAAGTTCCGTAGGGGTGCCGGTGGCAATCACTGTGCCTTGGTCAATGATGGCTAGGCGATCGGCTAGGGCGTCAATTTCCTCTAGGTAATGGCTTGTGATCACCACGGTGGTGCCCGCATCTCGCAATTGCCGCAAAAATTCCCAGAGAATAAAGCGACTTTCAATGTCTAGGCCTACCGAAGGTTCATCCAACACCAACACGGCCGGTTGATGCAGTAAACCTGCTGCCAAGTCCAAACGTTTTCGTAGTCCGCCGGAATAAGTGCCAGTTTTCTGATCTGCATAGGTCGTTAAACCTAAAATATCTAGCAGTTGGTCGATGCGTTTTTGGGTGCCACTAGCATCAAGATGGTAGAGGGAGGCTTGTAGTTGCAACAATTCTCGACCTGTTAAGATTTTATCTATGGCAACTTCCTGGGCCACATAACCTAAACGGCGGCGGGCCTGGCGGGGATCGCTTAATACGTTTACGCCATCAATCCATAGTTCCCCTCCGTCTGGCTTGGCGAGGGTACATAGACAACGGATCGTGGTGGTCTTACCGGCACCGTTGGGACCAAGTAAACCAAATATCTCTCCCCTGGGCACCGCAAAGGAAATGTCCTTTACCGCAGGGATCGCACCGTAGTTTTTTCGGAGTTGTTTGACTTGAACAGCAACGCCCATGAGGTAACTCCTTCCCATTTAATCTGCAACTTTTCTTAACATTATCCCTGATATGGTCGGTTTTGCCCTCCTGGTTTGAACTTTAATGAGCACCCTCCTTGGAATCCTTGCAATTTTGTCGGCGGCGGCGGCGGCGGGGATGCGCATTGCCCTGCCGCTGTTAATCGTTGGTCTGATTCAGGGTGAGCTGTGGTCAGAAGTGCCTCTACTCTGGAGGGTTAATCCTCAAGTGGTGGTGGCAGTTTTAACCAGTTGGTCCTTGTTTGAATTGTTTGGCTCAAAAAAATTGCTCGGCCAGAGGGTGCTGCAAATCGTGCAATTATTTTTCACACCCTTGGTGGGGGGAATGATGGCCATTACCGTCGCCAAGCTGCTGACCTCGGAACTGGAAATGGATTTCCGTTTTCCTCCCCTTTGGGTGGTGGGAGCAATTGGTTCCCTCTTTGCTTTGGTTATAAGGCTAGTGGCGATCGGCTGGTTTTTTCGTCTGCGGGGTCTGCCTTTTTGGGTAACGATTTTAGAGGATTTATTCTCCGTGGCACTGGTGCTATTTGCTTTCAAAGCTCCCCAAAATGGTGGCTTAATTGCGATCTTGCTGTTGTGGATTGTTGTCCGCAGTTCCACCGCCTGGAGAACCTGGTTTTTGGCTAACCGCAGTCCTGACCAGCCATCCCAGCCCAAAAATCACCGATGACCTATTTAGAATTTAGACTAATTTTTCAAGCCGTAATATTCTCCAGCATTAGTTTTGATCGCTTGACGACATCCGGTACGGTGATGGGGTACTTTCCGTTGAAGCAGGCGGAACAAAAATGGGAGACATCTTCCCCAGTGCATAACAGCATGCCTTCCTGGGATAGGTAAGCGAGGGAGTCCACCTCGATTTGTTCGGCAATTTCCGCTACCGTTAGTCGAGCCGCAATCAATTGATCTTGATTATCGGTATCAATGCCATAAAAACAAGGATGGGTCACTGGCGGGGAAGAAATCCGCATATGTACTTCCGTGGCCCCGGCTTCCCGTAAAGCTCGGACGATTTTGCGACTAGTGGTGCCCCGCACAATGGAGTCATCGACAATAATGACCCGTTTGCCGGCCAGTACGTCTTTGAGGGGATTGAGTTTCATGCGGATTCCGTGCTCCCGCATATGTTGGGTGGGTTGAATAAAGGTCCGCCCCACGTAACGATTTTTGATTAACCCCTCGGCATAGGGAATACCGGAAGCTTGGGAAAAACCGATCGCCGCTGGAATACCAGAATCAGGCACTCCCATCACCAGATCAGCATCAATGGCGGATTCCTTAGCCAACCGTTTGCCAATGCGCATGCGGTAGGTATAGAGACTTTCATCATTAACCACGCTATCCGGACGAGAAAAATAAATCATCTCGAACACACAGAGTTTGCGCTCGGCGCTTTCGGCCAATCGATGGGAAACTAAGCCCGATTCGGTGATATACACCAACTCCCCAGCTTCCACTGTGCGGACATAGGTGGCACCAATGATATCCAGGGCACAGGTCTCCGATGCCAATACATAGCGGGGAATTTCTTCCTCTAAAATGCCGATTACTAGGGGACGAATGCCATGGGGATCCCTGACTCCAATAATTCCATCCGGCGTGCCGACCACTAAGCTATAGGCTCCAGTGCAAAGAGTCAGAGCTGCAATGGTGCCTTCCACCCAGTCTTTGCCCCTATCCACCTCGTTGGCGATCGCCACTGCAATCATTTCCGAATCAGTGGTGGTGACAAAATCTTCACAGCCCCTTTCCGCCAGAGCTTCCCGCAACTGATTAGTGTTAACCAAATTGCCATTGTGGGCCAGGGCCAGGGGTCCCAAACGGGTAGGGAGCACCGCCGGTTGAGCATTGACCCGATGGCTGGAGCCCGTAGTGGAATAACGGGTGTGGCCCACAGCCAGACTGCCCACCATCTCATTGAGTTTGGATTCTTGAAAAACCTGGGACACTAGCCCCATATCCTTGTGACAATGAACCGTTTTTCCAGCAAAAGTGGCAATACCCGCCGACTCCTGCCCCCGATGTTGCAGGGCATAAAGTCCAAAATAGGTCAATTTGGCCACCGCTTCTTCGGGTGCATAGATGCCAAACACCCCACAGGCTTCTTCTGGTTTATCGGCATGGTGGCCAGACAAAGGCTGACTATCGGTCAACTCAGTCAACTCACTGGAGGAGGGAAACATGGCGGCAATCTTCCTGGATCAGGGTAGAGAAAAACGGAGACGAAAACTAAATCCTAGACTATGGGAATTGGTGGATTCCCGCCAGACAGGGAAGGCAATGGGGAACGGGCCTAAACTCCTTAATCAATTGTTAATCGTTAACTCATACTAGCAAAGAAGCAGTGCCCCCACCGCAGTGTTTGGTTCCCGGTTAAGTTGGTCTAGTTGTCAGGGGACAGGGGAATGTATAGATTAGTGTGTAAGGATAAATTTTTAGGAATTTTTTAGATTATGGAAAGTGTTGCTTACATTCTGGTGCTGACCATGGCCCTTGCGGTCCTTTTCTTTGCGATCGCCTTCCGGGAACCCCCCCGCATCGAAAAATAGCCTTATTAAAGGGTCTCTCCCCCAGGTGTTGCTTGCCGGGATACTCCCTTAGAAACCCCAGTTTTTACCTCTGTCTTAACCGTGGGCTGGCTTGACTTTGACGCAACATTCTTGTATGCGTTAGGTTGGGCTAAGCTCATTTTTTGTCGCCATTATGCAATGTCCTCACTGTCAGCATCACAATAGTCGCGTCCTCGAATCCCGTTCCAGCGAAGGTGGCCAAAGTATTAGGCGAAGGCGGGAATGTTTGGAATGTAAACACCGTTTCACCACCTACGAACGGCTGGAGTTGTTACCTGTCACGGTCATTAAACAGGACGGGGAACGGCAGGCCTTTGACCGCTCCAAACTACTGCAGGGTATGGTACGGGCCTGTGAAAAAACTGACATTAATTTCCAGCGCCTAGAACATATTGTTGAAGAGATTGAAGCCAATTTACAACAACAGCCGAAACGCGAAATTCACAGCGAGGCGATCGGGCAGATGGTGTTGCAATATTTACGCCAGGAAAGCGAAGTGGCCTATATCCGTTTTGCTTCCGTGTATGGCCGATTTCAAGGCATTGCAGACTTTGTGGATACCCTGGAGCAACTGCAACGGGAACAACATCCTGAACCGCAATATTCAACCATGTCCTAGATTATCTTCGCCAGGCTTCAATTTACCCCCTAGCTAATAACTGTTAGCCAGATTAAGTAACCGGGAAATTACCCCCAAACTTAACGACAACCAACTAGGGTGGCCGTATAGGTTTTGCCCAATGAGTCTAGCCCATTGACAAAAAGATTTACCTGATAGGGCTGGTCTTCGGGAGTCGCGTTACCAACAATTTCCAAGGGGGTATTGGGCTTAAAGACAAAACCTTGTTGATTGAAAAGCTCCGTAGCGGTTTGATCGCTATATTTTAAAAACATCCGAATATCAAAGGGATTGGATTCAGCGGAGGTTGCCGTCATCACGAATTTTTTAAAAACCGTTCCTCCCGGCACTGCCCAATCCGTATTCCAGTTATTACGGGTTATGTTAATGCCCAACATTCCCAATGGCCCTGCGGGAATAGTTGGAACAGCCACGGTTTTCGTCACCGTATTACCCTGGCCTCCCACTAAGGGAATGGGCACACAGGTTTCGCCATGGCCAGGAGTTGCCAGGCCCACCGCCAGGGAAATGCCAGCTATAGCCAGGGTTAGGGATTTAGTCAGGGGAGCCATGGGGGTCAGCCGGGGGAAAGGGGGGTTAATCATCAGAAAAATAGGTCTGAAAATTAGTGGATATTATAGCAAAGATTGCTAAGGTTAGGACATAATATAGGGAAAGAGTTAGGAAAAAAGCGATGCCAGCCCCCTACAGTATAGATCTAAGAGAGAAAGCGGTAAGTGCAGTAGAAAAAGGAGAGAAGAAAAGCCATGTCTGCCGAACACTGAACATTAGTC